>JAVFAG010000041.1:0-26219 GCA_034002585.1 Paludibacter sp. | reverse complement strand
GAAAGTTTAAATGCGCTTTCTCCATTTCGGGTGTCGTACTCGAACAGCTCGAACAATATGCTCCGGAGGTAATCGATAGTTTTAAGGAACTGGCCGCCACTGGCTGTGTCGAATTTCTGGCCCAGCCTTATGCCCACTCACTGAGCTCTGTTTTCGATGAGTCGGAATTTAAGATGCAGGTGGAAATGCATACGGCAAAAATTGTAAACCTGTTTGGGAAGAAACCGACCGCTTTTGCCAATGCAGAACTGATTTACTCGGATGAAATTGGCGAAATGATTTACAAATTGGGTTATAAAACGGTTCTCATCGAAGAAGCCAAGCATGTAATGGGCTGGAAAAGTTCTAATTTTGTATACACCCACAGTTATCAGCCTAAATTAAAAATGCTGGTGCGAAATGTAAAATTGTCGGAAGATATTTTCCTCCGCTTTTCGAGTCCGTCGTGGAGTGATTTCCCGCTTACCGCTGAAAAATTCATTGCCTGGATTGCAGCTTCCCCGGCAGAAGAACAGATTTTCAACATATGGATGGGCTATGAGACCTTTGGACAAACACAACGTTCTGAAACAGGTATATTCGATTTTCTCAAAGCAATTCCATACCATGCAATGGAACATCAGATAGGTTTTGTTATGCCTACTGAAGCGACAAAGAAAGCAGAACCTGCAGCGGCACTTCAAATACCCTACCCTATCAGCTGGTGGGGGCATGAAAAAGATCTGAGTCCCTGGAGTGGCAATGATTTACAAAACGAAGCTCTCAATAAGCTTTACAGCATTGGCGAACGTGTACGGTTGTGTCAGGATAAACCACTATTGCACGACTGGCTCGAAATTCAATCGGCCGACCATTTCCGATATATGAGTCATAAAAATGCTTTCGGGAGCAACTATGAAACTGCTTATGAAGCCTTTATGAATTACATGAACGTGCTGGCCGACTTTATGGAACGGGTGGATACACAGTATCCTACAACCATCGATAATGAAGAGCTGAATGAACTGTTGAAAACCATTAATAATCAGGCAGAGGAAATTGAAGCGCTGGAAGAAAAGCTGAAGAGAAAGAAAAAAACAGATTAATAGGTGGGAAGGTAAGTTTGCATAATTGATTTAATCTATATTCAGATTGATTTTCTGGTTTGGTATCTATATTTAATACGGGTATCTTTGTATCATGAAATTGATAAAAGAACAACAATTAAAAATCAACGAATATGAAAACATTAGATTACAGCAAATTAAACGCAGCTGCTGCTGCCTCTACGGTGAATGGATTACAACAGCTACTGGCCGATTTTCAGGTTTACTACACTAATCTGAGAGGTTTCCACTGGAATATAAAAGGGAAATACTTTTTCCACCTGCATTCTAAGTTCGAGGAACTATACGATGATGCTTCGGAAAAAATCGACGAAATAGCAGAACGGATACTGATGCTCGACGGAGTACCTGCCCATGCTTTCAGTGACTATCTGAGGCTAAGTAAGGTAAAGGAAACCGGAATAGTTTCGGATGGCGATGAGGGAATGAAAAATGTATTGGAAACCATTGCACACCTGATGCAGCTTGAAAGGGTTATTTTAGCTGAAGCTGCTGAAGCCGGCGACGAGTCAACAGTGGCCATGATGAGCGATTATCTGAAAGAACAGGAGAAAACCACCTGGATGCTAACCGCCTATTTTACCAGATAATGAAGGAATAGAGTTGTACAGAACAGACACAGGTGTTACAGTTGTGTTTCAAACCTGAAAATCTCACATTATCAGTTATTTATAAAACCGGGTACTCAGGTATACCGGTTTTTTAATTGCATAAATGTTAAAAATAACTATTCCAACCTAAATTTATTAAGCACTGCTTAATTTATTAATTAAATATTCACTATCTTTGCGCCAAAATTCGTACATGAACAGAATTGGTGAGCGTATAAAAATCAGAAGAGAGCAGTTTAAACTGAATCTCAATGAATTGGCCAAACGGGTGGGCATCAGTTCGAGTGCCTTATCGCAAATTGAAAATGGCAAAGCGCATCCCACCATTATCACCTTGAAAACGATTGCCGATCAACTGCACACAACAGTTGGTGAACTGATCGGCGAAAATGAAAGTTCTCCGCTTCCACTTATTCGAAAAAAAGAAGCTAGACTAATTGCCACTAACGACTTTGGTGCTGATACACTGGCATTATCACAGGACGAGTTAAACAAACTCATGGACACTTTCATGATCCGTTTTCCTGAAAAATCGAACAGTATCGGACTGTTCAGCAAGCAAACCGGACAACTATTCGGACACATTCTCAAGGGAGAATTACAGCTGGAGCTCGACAACCAGACCTATCATCTGGAAGAAGGCGACAGTGTGTATTTCAATGCGCGGAGGAACTTTCAGTTCTCCAATCTGAGCAAATATACTGCAGAGTTACTTTGCGTTACATCATTCAAAAATAATTAAGTATTACTTAACAAAATATTTTTTTAAGGTATTCAATCACATCAACATGAATCAATTTATTAAAACACTGGAACAAAGGGGGATTATTTTGCCTCCGGCGACAATTGACATTTTAAACAATTGTCGTGGATTTACTGTATTCAACTCTGTACAGGAGCTTTCGATCGCTGCTGTAGGTGGTGAGAACAACAATTCGTATGAAGTAAGCTACGACATTCCCGGTCAGGGAGAACGTACTGAAGTTGTGGTACATCGCGTACGCAATGGTGTTGCAGCCAACTACACCGATCCTTACATGCGTCGCCGCGACCCCGACACAATGGCTATTGCCGATGATGCACCCACCGACAAGGAACGTTTCAAAGAACGCTTTGGATACGACTTTGCCGATCTGAAACAGGAAACCTTTAACTGGCTGAAAGATCAGGAACTGGCTGTTTTCTTTTATTTTGCAGGTCGTGCAGGTATCGGTGTAAGTGGTATGGCAATTGCACCGGCCAATGCAGGCTTCTTCGCAATGGGACTGGCTATGCTTCAGCAAATTATTCCGGTTGATGAATTACCGGGTAACATGGAACTCGACTCGATTATCTACGTTGCTCCGACCTTCCGTCACACCCATTTCGATGGAAAACAGATTGTGGTTCACAACCGCGATGGTAACCGTCACGAAATTTATTCGTATAACCTGTATCCGGGCCCCAGTGCAAAGAAAGGACTGTATGGTGCATTGCTTACCAAAGGGGAAAAAGAAGGCTGGATTACAGCTCACTGCTCTACCGTTCAGGTAGTTAGTCCTTACGACAATATGACTACCTTCATGCACGAAGGTGCCAGTGGTGGTGGAAAAAGTGAAATGTTGCAGCATATTCTTCGGGAACCAAACGGCCAGGTGATGATTGGAGAAAACTCAATTACGAAAGAACGTCGTTTGATTAACCTTCCACTGTTTTCTTCCTTCCATCCTGTAACCGATGATATGGCACTTTGTCATCCATCCATTCAAAAAGACAACGGTAAACTTACTGTTTTAGATGCCGAAAATGCGTGGTTTATTCGTGTAGACGGTGTGAAAGAATATGGTGATGATCCTTTCCTGGAAAAGATTACATTGAAACCACCCACTCCCCTGCTCTTCCTCAACCTGCAATCGCATCCCGACAGCACAGTGCTTATCTGGGATCATATTGAGGATCAGCCCGGCAAACCATGTCCAAATCCACGTGTGATTCTACCCCGTGAAATCGTTCCCAATGTGATTGGAACTCCGGTTTCGGTTGATGTACGCAGCTTTGGTGTTCGAACTCCTCCGAGTTCAATTGAAAATCCAAATTACGGTATTATAGGAATGTTCCACTTGCTTCCGCCAGCACTGGCCTGGTTGTGGCGACTGGTTTCTCCCCGCGGTCATGCCAACCCAAGTATTGTGGGTGGTACAGGAATGGGTTCCGAAGGTGTGGGTTCGTACTGGCCGTTTGCTACTGGTAAAAT
The DNA here is from genome assembly GCA_034002585.1 of Paludibacter sp. Lineage (GTDB taxonomy): Bacteria > Bacteroidota > Bacteroidia > Bacteroidales > Paludibacteraceae > Paludibacter. The sequence continues at coordinate 22,269 of JAVFAG010000041.1, read as the reverse complement.
GGTAGAACATGCCAACATTCTGCTCGATCAGATTATAGCAACTCCGGCAACACGCTACACGCTTGTTCCCAACCAATTTATCGGAGTTTGGAAAGTCGGTTTCAAACCACAGTTGCTGATGCGTGAATACTTAACCCGTCGTGGAAATGCAAAACTGAAAAAAGAACAGTATCAGGCTGCCCGTTGTCCGCTGCTGGGTTACGAGCTGAATTACCTGACCATCGAAGGAGCAAAAATTCCATCACGCTTCCTTCAGGTATACAAACAAACCGAAATGGGTACCGAAGGATATGATAAGGGAGCTGACAAACTGTACGATTTCTTTAAAGAAGAATTGCAACAGTACCTCACTCCGGAATTAAACCCGCTTGGACGTCAGATTATTGAAGCCTGTTTAAATGGAGCTTCTGTAGAAGAGTACAACACATTTATTCCGATGGATTAACTCTCTGAAGAATATCATCAAGTTCAGTATCTTTTTCGTTCATAAAAATATGATTATGAAAATGATCTAACTTACGCATCAGGTAGCTGAGCATATTTTGCTCCGAGGTGGTGAGATTACCTACTACAATCTTCGACACCAGGTTCATTCTGGGCAAAATGGCCATCAGCTCCCTCGTTCCTTCCTCTGTAATTTTCAACAATTTGCTGCGGCGATCCTTCGCTCCGGCAAATTGTTGTATATATCCCTGCCGTATTAATCGGTTTACAATTTCAATACCTGAAGTTTTCTCTAACACCTGTTCCCGAATCAACTCCTGCTTCGATATACTTTCGTGCGTTAAGAGAGTAATCAACAACGCAAATTCATCCACAGTTTTAATGCCACTATCTTTCAGTGCTTTACGCGAGTACATTTTGGCGTACCTGAATAATAAACTCACCAGAATCGACACATTAGTGGCCATTTTATTCTCATTATTCTGCCAGGCCTTCCATGCTTCATTTCCACCTCTTATCTTGTCAACCTGAAGTGTATCAGGTTGATGCACAGTATTGAGAAATCCAATAAAGTCGCTGGTTGACATGCCGGCATCATTTTCAGGAAGTTGCCTTTCGTATTCTTCGAGATAGTCTAATAAATCAAAAATGATGGTTTTTGTCCGCATGAGATTGTACTTGAGTGAATCGTAAAAAATAATTTTTTGTTATTAGAACAAATTTGTACCAATTTTGTTTAGATGATATGAATTTGTACTAATTACATCGATTAAACACTTAGCCAATGGACTTGTACGCTAAAACAACGTTTGAAATTTCCCGCTTGATAGCACGGAACTATAGTACTTCGTTCTATCTCTCATCCAATCTTCTTAAAAATGAAGATAAGCGAGCAATTTTCTCTATTTACGGTTTTGTTCGCATCGCCGACGAAATTGTAGATACCTTTCATGAATACGATAAAAGTAAATTAATTAATGTTTTCGAGCAGCAATTGCGTGATGCTCTCGAAACTGGTATCAGTACTAATCCTGTTTTACATTCGTTTCAGCTCACTGTACGCCGGTATAATATTCCTTATGAGCTGATCGATGCTTTTCTTCACAGCATGAAGATGGATTTGGAGAAATCGACCTATCAAACGAAAGCCGAAACAGAGGAATACGTTCATGGTTCGGCCAATGTAGTCGGATTGATGTGTTTGAAGGTTTTTACTGATAACAATGAAAACGAATACAATCGACTGAAACTTCCTGCTATGAAACTGGGTTCCGCATTTCAAAAGGTAAATTTCCTGCGTGATTTAAATGCAGATATTAATGGTTTAAACCGTACCTATTTCAGTGACTATGATTTTGATCAGTTCGATGACCAGGCAAAAGCTAAGTTGGTAAAGGAAATTCGTGGAGAGTTTAATGAAGCTTATCTGGGCATCCGTCAATTGCCCGGGCGCTCACGACTGGCAGTTCTTACCGCTTACTACTATTACATCAGTTTACTAAAACGTATAGAACTGACACCTCCTCAACAGGTAATGAATGCGCGGATCAGCGTCCCCAATTATTACAAAATAATGTTGTTGGTTAAAGCGATGATAGTATATAAATTAAAGTTGATATAAGAAGATGAAAAGTAAAGAAGAGGTTATACTGGTGGATGAAAACGATGTGGAAACCGGTACTATGGAGAAAATGGCGGCTCATCATGGAGCTCATTTGCATAGGGCTATTTCTGTTTTTATAACGGATACAGAGGGTCGCTGGCTATTGCAACAACGAACCCTGGAAAAATACCATACGAAAGGTAAATGGTCGAATACCTGTTGCAGTCATCCTGCCCCCGGCGAGCTGACAATTGAGGCCGCCAACAGAAGATTGATGCAGGAAATGGGAATGACAGCTGATTTAACTGATTTATTTCAGTTTCAGTATAAGGCAGAGCTGGAGAATAATCTGACTGAACATGAAATTGATCATGTATTTCTTGGAGTTACCAATCAGCTTCCCAATCCTAATGCCAGCGAAGTAATGAATTACCGCTATCTTTCGTTTGAAGAATTACAGCTGGAAATTGAAACTGCTCCCGATCAGTTTTCTGAATGGTTTAAAATGATTTACAAGGATGTTCACCAACACATATTGGAGCGTTAATCGTAAGCTATGAACAAACAAGAGACAGTTAGGATATTTCGAAATCCGGGCTATGTATCAGTTATCCTGCTGATTTTCTATAGTGTAGGCATTGCAGGAATGGTGTGGGAAGTAAGTCGACCTTACTTTATTCACCTTACTCCTTTTGCTTTACTGTTGAGTTTAGGATTCCTGATGATTAATCACCTGACAAAACCAGGCTTCAAAGAACTGACAGCTGTTGTAATCATTTACCTCACAGGTTATTTTATCGAAGTAATTGGTGTGAATACCGGTCTCATTTTCGGTGAATATGTTTACGGTGCAGGTCTGGGGCCAAAACTGCTTGCCACTCCCCTGATGATAGGTATAAACTGGCTGATGCTGGTGTATCTTACAGCGGCATTTTTTCAGTCGTTGAGTCTTAAACCTTTGTTTGTTGTGCTGCTGGGTGCCACCACAATGTTGATTTACGACCTGGTACTGGAACAAATTGCACCGGTAATCGATTTATGGAGTTGGGCTGGCGATAAAGTACCTTTTCAAAACTATGTATCATGGTGGTTAATAGCTGTTCTTATGCATAGTCTGGTAGCTGTATTACGCATTAAACTGTCCAATCGGGTTGCGATGCCGGTGTTTATCGCTCAATTCTTATTTTTCGTCATCCTTTTACTGTTGATGTAATCATGATAGAGGCAAAACATAATCCGCTGGTGTATGGTTTTTTTAAAAACTATTCAAGCATCCGCATCCGGAATACGTTTCAGGATGTGGTGATACTAGGTGATGGTTCCTCTGCCGGAAAACCGGTTTTATTACTATCAAATCATATCAGCTGGTGGGATGGGTTTTGGGCATTGTACCTGAATGAAAAAGTATTTGGCCGCAAGTTCCATTTTATGATGGATGAGGAACAACTCCGGCAGCGTTGGCTGTTTTCGTATAGCGGGGGTTTTTCTATCCGTCCTAACAGTCGGTCGCTGTTCGAAAGTTTACACTACACCGAACAATTGCTTAGTAAGCCCGAAAACCTGGTGGTCATTTATCCTCAGGGAAAACTCTTTTCGTCGCATACACGTGAAGTGCAATTTAAAAAAGGGATTGAAAGGCTTCGTTTCAACCAGGAAGTAAAGCCCGATGTCTATTTTTTGGTGCAACTTACCGACTATTTTCAATTTGAAAAACCAACTTTGTATTTTTATCTTCAGAAAGCTACTGATGAGGTAATTGCGAACCATAGCTATGAATTGGCTTACAATAACTTCTATCAACAAACCCTTCAACAACACAGCCAACTGACCGTATGAGCACTGAATTAATACTGACCGGAATAGCCTGGACAGTGGCAGGATTTGCCTTGTTACAGACTTTAATAGCCATCGTAAACTATGTGTTTCGTGCCGATTATGGTATGTATAGTAATATTGATCAACACGACCTGGTATCTGTGGTTATTCCCGTGAGGAATGAAGAATCAACAATTGGCAACCTGCTCGACGATTTGGGAAAACAAAGTTACCCTACGCTCGAAATTATTGTTGTAAACGATGATTCAACCGACGAAACTGAGGTTGTTGTACAATCAAAGCAGCAGCTTAATTCTGCTATTCAACTTGTCGATGCAGGAATAAAAAAAGAGGATTGGCTGGGTAAGAATCAAGCTTGCTTTGCAGGTTCACGCATAGCCAAAGGTCGCTATCTGCTTTTTCTGGATGCCGATGTCAGGCTGGGCTCCAATGCCATTGCATCGACCCTCGCCTATCTACAACGCAGAAAACTGGTATTTATGTCGGTATTTCCTACTCAAATTATTCTATCAAAGGCTCTGTACAAGATTGTTCCCCTGATGAATTACATCCTTTTGAGTTTACTTCCTTTAGTGCTGGTGCGCATATCGCGCTTTTCATCTTTGTCGGCTGCCAACGGACAATTTATGTTGTTCGACCACCAGCTGTACAAAGCACTGGAGCCTCACAAACGCTACCGCAACGAAAAAGTCGAAGATATTCACATCGCACGATACATAAAACAAAGGCAATATCGGATAGACTGCCTTACCGGAAACGAAGATATAACATGTAAAATGTACGACACTTACAACGATGCCCTCGAAGGTTTCAGTAAAAATGTCTTCGCGTTCTTTGGGAATTCAACGGTTGCAGGTCTGGCATTTTGGTTTATTACTTTTAGCGGGATTTTCTGGATGATTTTTCTTCCCTGGTACATGCTCCCGGCATACCTGACAATGATACTTGTCACTCGTTGGCTAATATCCCTGATCAGTAACCAAAAGGTTGGTATTAATATCCGATTGCATTACGAACAGATTTGGACCCTTGGCAAATTAATGTGCAGGGCTTTACAACACTCAAAAAATAAAAGCTACCAATGGAAAGGAAGAACTATAGCCTGATTATCATATTTATGCTGCCTGCGCTACTGTGGGCATCGTCGCCGACACAACGGGTGTACGAGGCATACATCAGTGGCGCTATGAGCCAGTGGAAGCGTGTGCTTACCGAGGTACACTTAGAAAAAAATCCCACTCCGGCACAATTGCTTGAACGGGTTAATTATCAGTACGGCTATATTGCCTGGTGTATCGGGAATAAAAGAAATTCCGAGGCACGGGAATGGATTCTGCGAATGGAAGATGATTTGGAGCAACTTGAAAAATCGGCTTATTCACTGCCATCGGTGTACGCCTATCGTGCGGCATTGTACGGATACCGAATCGGAGTGAACAAATTGCAGGCTCCGTTTCTGGGACCAAAAAGCACCGAATATGCTCAGAAAGCAATTAAAGCTGATCCCAAAAACCCGTTGGGCTATCAACAGTATGGTAACATCCTTTTTTACACCCCGTTCTTATTCGGTGGCTCAAAGGATGATGCCGGAAGCCATTTGCTGAAAGCGATGGAGTTGATGGAACGAAATCCTGAACAGTTAAAGTGGAACTGGAACTATCTGGGTTTACTGACTGCCATTGCTGAAATGTATTACGAAACCAATCAACGCGATAAGGCAGTGTATTATTTGCGCAAAACTTTAAAAAGAGAACCCGCCTATCAGTGGGTTAAGAATGAGTTATTACCAAGATATTTAAAAAATTAATTAAGAATATATGAAGAAACATGTGATTATTGCCGGAGCTGGTCTGGGTGGTCTGACCACTGCCCTTCGGCTTGCTAAAAGAGGGTTTGAGGTGGAGATACTGGAGAAAAATGAACGTGCGGGAGGACGGTTGAATCAGGTGAAGAAAGATAGATTCACCTTCGACACAGGCCCCAGCTTCTTTAGTATGTCGTATGAGTTTAAGGAATTTGCCGACGACTGCGGCATAGAGCTTCCCTTTGAATTTGTGGAGCTGGATCCGTTGTATACCGTTAATTTCAGTAATTCTCCCAAGACCTACACCTTGTATAAGGATCTGGATAAGCTGGCAGCGCAATTTGCTGAGGAAGAACCTGATTTTAAGGAAAAGTTTCAAAAGTACATCCGGAAATCGGGCCAGCTTTACAACGATACAGTAGATAAGGTAATTAAAACCAACTTCGATTCGAAACTGGGTTACCTGCTTACCCTGGCAACTGTTAATCCTGTCCATTTACCAGTGTTGATGAAAACCTTTTGGAAACAGGTAGAACAGTATTTCGATTCGGCTCAGGCACAACAGATTGTGTCGCTCATTGCCTTTTTCCTGGGTCGTACACCTTTCGATACTTCGGCGGTGTATAGTCTGCTTTCGCATATTGAATTTGTCAACGATGGATATTACAATGTAAAAGGCGGTATGTATCAAATTGTAGAAGGGCTGGTTAAAGAACTGAAAATGGCAGGAGTTAAGTTGAACTACAATATTGAAATTAAAGAAGTGAAAGAGCAGAATGGAAAGGTAATAGCTCTTGTGGATCAAAATGGAAAAAGCTGGAAAGCCGATGCTTTTGTTATAAATGCTGATGCTGCAGTGTTCAGAGGGCGTGTTCTCAAACGCAAAAAATATTCTGAGGAAAAACTCCGCAAGATGAAATGGACCATGGGATACCTGACTTTCTACATTGGCGTAAATAAAAAACTCCCTCAGGTGCATCACCATAATTATTTCCTGGGAACGAATTACAAGGATTACTCCCTGAAAGTATTGAAGCAACCCGACACGTTGGAAAAACCGTATTACTACGTAAATGTGGTTTCGAAACACAATCCCGACTGTGCACCTGAAGGATGCGAAAGTTTGTTCTTTGTTTGTCCGGTTCCCAATCTCCTTTACAAACGCAACTGGGACGATCGCGATAAAATTGTGAACAGCATTCTGGAGGATTTTTCAAAACGTATCGGGGAAGACATTACCGGATCAATTGTTTCCAGAACGATATATACCCCGCTGGAATGGGAAAAATACTTCAATCTGTACGAAGGAAGCGGACTTGGATTGTCACACCACATGAGTCAGATTGGCGGTTTTCGTCCTGCCAACAAAGACGAAGAATTGAACAATCTGTTTTATGTAGGGGCTTCAACTGTTCCGGGTGCCGGACTACCGATGGCTGTAATCAGCTCAAAATTAACCACTCAACGTGTAACTGAATATTTTGAATAAACCAATCGTATGAAACGAATCATTTTAATTGTAAGCATCTTTCTGTTGGCATTTACTCTTTTGGCTCAAAAAGGAACCATCAAGGGACGTATTTACAATGCCAAAACCAACGAACCCCTTGAATTTGCGAATATCCTGATTCAGGGAACCAATATCGGGTCAACTTCCGACCTTGATGGAAACTATATTTTTACCGGAATTGATCCAGGCTTTAAACAGCTGGTTGTGAGTCTGGTAGGATTTCAAACTACACTATCACCTGAAATTCAGGTGCAAGGCAACCAAACCGTCTTTCTGGATATAGCGGTCAATGAAGCTACCCTCCAACTCAATGAGTTTGTCGTGAAGCGTAACATCAACGCCAAGCGTATCGAAAGTCCAATATCGGTAATTACTCTTGGGGTTCAGGAAATTGAGAAAAGCGCCGGTGTAAACCGCGACGTATCCAAGCTGGTGCAGACATTGCCGGGTGTGGGCGTTACCGATCCCAACCGCAACGACCTGATTGTTCGCGGTGGGGGTCCTTCTGAGAACGTATTTTACCTCGATGGTATAGAAATTCCGGTAATTAACCACTTTACCACACAGGGCTCATCGGGTGGAACAATTGGGATTATCAACCCCGACTTTGTGCAGGACATCAGTTTCTACACCGGAGCCTTTCCAGCTAACCGCACCAATGCGTTGAGTTCGGTAATGGAAATCAAACAACGGGAGGGCAACAAAGACCGGGTTCAGGGAAAAGTTTCCGTTGGAGCGTCTGATGCTGCTTTTACATTGGATGGACCACTGGGCGAACGTTCCAACTTTATACTTTCGGCCCGCCAGTCGTACCTGCAATTTCTTTTTGATCTTATCGGATTGCCGTTTTTACCTACATACAACGACTTTCAGCTGAAGTATAAATTCGATTTCGATAAGAAAAACCAGTTGACCATACTGGGAATTGGTGCCATTGATGATATGGTGCTAAACCTCGGGATTAAAAACCCCACCGAATCGCAGCAGTATCTGTTGTCTTATCTTCCTGTTTATAAGCAATGGAATTATACCGTCGGTGCTGTTTACAAACGATTCTCCGATAACCATTTCGATACCTGGGTTCTGAGTCGTAACATGTTGCGTAATTCAAACTTTAAGTATCTGAATAATGATGAAACACAGCGTAAAATTCAGGATTACACTTCGGATGAAATTGAAAATAAATTCCGGTTCGAGCAAAATTATCCTTCCGGGTCGGTAAAATTTTCATGGGGACTGGGTGCTACGTTATCGCGCTATACCAACGAAACCAGGAGAGAAATTTTTCTGGGTAATACTGTGCGTAATCTTGAATACGAAACCGACATCAATTTATTCAGCTACCAGGGTTTCGCTCAGGTTTCCGACGAATACCTCGATCAACGTCTGAAATTATCGTTTGGTGTAAACTTCGTAGGAAACAATTACAATAAAAACATGAGTAATCCACTGAATCAGTTTTCGCCCCGTTTTTCGGCTTCTTATGAACTGAATGACAACTGGATACTGAACGGTAATCTCGGAAGGTATGCACTGCGTCCGGCCTACACTACATTGGGATATCGTGATGTGGATACCAAGGAGCTGGTGAATCAAAACGAAGACCTGCGCTACACCATCTCGAATCAGATAATCGGTGGTATTGAATACCAAAATGAAAACAAAATCCGACTCACCGTAGAAGGTTTTTACAAGCACTACAACTACTATCCGCTTTCTGTAGAAGAGGGGTTGAGTATTGCCAGCAAAGGCACCAATTACGGTCAGGTTGGTGATGAAGAAATTGTATCGAAAGGTAAAGGAAGAGCCTATGGGGTGGAATTCCTGCTCAAAATTATGCAGTGGAAGAATCTCAATGTAACCACTACCTATACCCTTTTCCGCAGTGAGTTTACCGATGTAAATGAAAAATACATTTCCTCATCGTGGGATACCCGTCAGCTACTCAACCTCATCGCTTCGTATAAGTTACCGGGCGACTGGAACATTGCCGGAAGGTGGCGTTTCCTCGGTGGTGCTCCTTATACGCCTATCGATGAGGATTTATCAACTTTAAAATCGGCATTCGACATCACCAATCAGGCTTATCTTGATTTCAACCGTTTTAATGAATTGCGGTTAAAACCCAGTCACCAGCTTGATTTGCGTATCGATAAAGAATTTTATTTTAAAAAATGGCTGCTTAACCTCTATACCGACGTTCAAAATGTATATAATTTCCAGTCGGAAAGCGCCCCTGCCTATACAACTGTTAAAGATGAGAGTGGAAAACCTGTAGTAACCCTTGATGGACAGGGACAGGAACGCTATCAACTCCGGATGATTGAAATGCTGGGTGGAAACATTTTACCCACCTTAGGCATTATAATTAAGTTTTAACATGTACAACGATTAAAATTCAAAAGTTATGAAACAATATATTTATTTAGCTATCCTGCTGATTGTGAGCACTAGTTTAGTGTACAGTCAACGTAAAAAGGATATATACACAGTTGCGGGTTATGGAGAAGGCAATTCTGGTACGACATTAAACGTTCATTTCGAAAAAGGCAGACGTCACAATCATCCGCTGATGGCCATTTGGCTGGCAGATGAAAAAGGAAACTATATTCAAACGCTATATGTAGCCGAATCGATTGGCAAGGGAAATTTCCGACGTGTTGACCGCTCGACCGGCAAATGGCAATCGGGTGAAATTCAGCGTCCTGCAACCCTTCCCTATTGGGGACATCAACGGGGAGTGCAAAACGAATTCGGAAACTATCTTCCCAGTCCAAAGCAACCGGTAGTAGATGCCTACACGGGTGCAACTCCTCCGGGATCTTTCGATTATCAACTGACCACCGAAAAGAAACTGGACGGAATCTACCAGGTATTTATGGAAATTAATCAGTCGTGGGACTGGAACGAGCATTGGTACAACGATAAATTCCCGAACGATAAAGAATACAAAACCTCCAGTCAGCCGGCGGTGATTTACCGTGCCACTATCGACACCCGTTCAGGCAATCGTCAGGCAGAGTTGAAACCCATTGGCCGTACTCATCATTCCGGCAAGGATGGCAAGCTGTATACCGATTTGAATACGCTGACAACTGCACTGGAGATTGTAAAGCGCTGCACAGTGAGCTTTTGAAATACTTCAACAATTCAAACCATACCCTGTTGAATTGTTGAAGTTTAGTAATTCCCGAATATGTTAGCGGCCTTTTTCGTCGAGAAGCCGGGTGTAACTCTTAAGGAACTTAAGCAAGAAATAAAAAATTCCCGAAGCAGCTGTCGACCAGAAAACCCAGTCGTACTGAAAAGGTAACTGAAGTACCGACAAGCGCAACACATGAAAAAGAAACAAGAGGAGGAAAATGGCAAACACCCCGTTTTTCTCCTTTTTTAGTACCTTTTTCAAACTGAAAGGATAGCGCGATTTAACTTTATTGCGCAACGAAGGGATAAATGCAGGAGTTTGATTGGCCCAGCTAAGGTAAACTTCCCCAAATTTCCGACGCAGGAACTGTTCTTCGGCATACATGATGCGCTCGTAATAAATCCAGTAAGCCAAAGTAAAGACTGCCAGAAACCACCAGTTACCAATTAAAATCACCGTTCCCAGCCACATAAAGAAGTTGCCCAGGTACAGAGGATGACGTACAGTTGAGTAGATACCGGATGTATTCACCTCATCGGCAAGTTGCTCTTTTGTATTTCTACCTGAAGTATTAGCGGGCGTATGTCCCACTGCAATAATTCGAATGGCCAGTCCGAAAAAACTAACTGCCAAACTTATCTTTTGAAGAGTAAGGTATTCATCAGTATCGGCCAGTAGCCCATTTAGTAAATCGAAAATGAAAATAACAATGCCTGCCAGCACGATAATTAACGGTAGAAAACTACGGTAACGAAACAGGAAGTTACCCTGTTTTTCAATTGATTCCTGAAGAGCCACGATTTTTTAGTGTTTAATGAGTTAATGATTAATGAGTAATGGGTGGGGATTAGAAAGTTAATCACGTTTATTTGTTTTTTACCAGTTGACAGGGGTTTGATTGTGTTGTTGCAGGTAATTGTTTGCTGCCGAAAAATGCCCGCAACCCAGAAAACCGCGGTAGGCCGACAAGGGAGAAGGATGTACAGCTTTCAGGATTAAATGCTCTTCAGCATTAATAACCGCTCCTTTTTTTTGCGCATACGAACCCCACAGCATAAATACCAGATTTTTTTTATGTGCCGATAGCCGGCTGATAACTGCATCGGTAAATCGTTCCCATCCTTTTCCCTGATGCGACCCTGCCTGATGAGCTTCCACGGTGAGCGTAGCATTCAACAACAATACACCCTGTCGGGCCCAGCGGGTCAAATCGCCATTCGAAGGTTTAGGGATCCCTAAATCCTGTTCAATTTCTTTGAAGATATTTACCAGCGATGGAGGTATTTCAATACCTGGCTGCACTGAAAAGCATAGTCCGTGTGCCTGTCCGGGACCATGATAAGGATCCTGACCAATAATAACTACTTTAACTGACGAGAGCGGACATTGATCGAAGGCATTAAAAATGAGAGAGGCAGGAGGAAAAATACGTTTCGAGGCATATTCCTGACGCACAAATCCGGTCAACTCCTCAAAATAGGGCTGATCAAATTCAGGCTGCAGGAGCTGTTCCCAGGAAGGTTCTATACGTACTTTCATACGGTAATGATTGTTTTTTTAATGGTCGTATGGAACTCGCATGCCAATATTACCACAACCTTGGATGCGAAGTAGTTACATGCTCGTTTCATACGGTAATGATTGATTTTCAATTAAAAACTTTACAAATTAAGCAAAGCACTGCTCAACTGGTGCATAGCCCTCTCCAAAACAGACCGCGGACAGGCAACATTCATTCGCAAATGGTATTCACCCCCTTCGCCAAAAACAGTTCCTTTATTCAGTCCAAGCCCTGCCTTTAAAGCGAAGAAACGATGCAGTTCATCGGTTTCCATGCCCAACTCCCGGCAATTGAGCCAGATAAGAAAAGATGCTTCAGGTACCATGGGTTTCACCTGTGGTATATACTGTTGCAGATAATCAACAACATACCGGATATTACCCTGTACATAATCAAGCATAGCCAGGCGCCACTCTTCCCCCTCTTCGTAGCAAGCCACTGTGGTGAGATAAGCAAACAGGTTGCCAGTGTTCATCTCTGCAGCTTCCAGAAAATGAGCAAATGTAGCCCTCAGCTCAGGATTTTGAATTATGTAGGACGAAGATACAATACCTGGCATATTAAACACCTTGGTAGGTGCCATAAACGTAACTGAACCCCGGTTAGCAGTTTCAGAAACGGTTGCATAGGGCAGATGCCTGTAACCACGATGCACCATATCGGCATGTACTTCATCCGATACCACCAGAATATTATGCCGTGTGCATATCTCATCCACCCGGCGCAGCGTTTCTTCCGTCCATACTTTCCCCCCGGGATTATGTGGATTACAAAGAATAAACATCTTCGTGCGAGAAGTTATTTTTGATTCAAAATCATCAAAGTCCATCAAAAACTTCCCATCCTTTTCTTTCAGTGGATTCGTCACCACAACGCGTTCGTTGTTGCGAATCACATTAAAGAACGGATAATACACAGGAGGTTGAATGATAACCTCATCACCGGGATTGGTAAAGCACTGAACAGCAAACGATAAGGCGGGGACTATACCCGGCACAAAGCCCACTTCAGTAACCTTCAGGTTCCACTGATGATGATCGAAAACCCATTTTACAAAGGATTCGTTAAAGTTTACGGGTGGTACCGAATAGCCAAGAATCGGATGTTCGATTCGGCGACGAATGGTATCGAGAATGAAATCCGGGGTACGAAAATCCATATCAGCCACCCATAGTGGTATAACATCAGTAGTTCCGAACAATGCCTTACATCGTTCCACCTTTACGGCATCGGTACCATGGCGATCTATTTCTTCATCGAAATTGTACATATCTTATTCGTTTAACTTAATCTGTATTTCTTTTCCTACAGTTGCATTTGGAGATGGAATCTGCAGGATGGAAGAAAGTGTGGGTGCAATATCATTCAGGGTATGAGGTTCACGCACTACTTGCGGCGCAATTTTCCAACCTGAAATATACACCGGAAAATGCGTATTCAAAGAACCCGATTCACCTACCGGACGATTCTGCTCATCAGTTTCGAGCCAACCCGGCTTGAGCAAAATAACCACATCGCCGGCCGTTTTACGGTGTACCGAATTGCGAAGGCGGGCTATTTCCGTATCAGGATTTACCGGCAGATGAAGGAGCTGTTGAAGTGGCCAGGCTGATTGAACCCCTTCGAACTCCGTTATAAAATCGGCCACCACCTGTTGAAATACAGAAAAATTGAGACCTTTTTCTTCAATTAATTTTCTATTGAGGTAAATATGCCTTCCATAATAGGCTTTTACCCATTTTTCCTGACCGTAAAGTGCCATCAGATAGGAATTCAGTAAGGCCATCGATCGGTAGGAATTATAGTATCCTGCATGAAAATTAAACTTCTTCAGCTCCGATGGTGAACGTGTATCGCTTTGAGAGCCATACAGAACGTACAGCACCTTTCCGGCACCAGCTATCGATTCGGCAGTAGTAATCAGATCCTGTAAAGCATTATCGAGCCGCAAGTACATATCTTCCTTTTCCATACTCAGTTCCGAAAATGATTGTTCGCCCGGGGTTCGTACAGTAAACTGAAGCAGTAACGCATCGGTATGCAGGTCTTTTCCCAGTTCCTGTTCTTTAAGAATCGTTTTTGCGAGATCGGCAACCAGGGAATTAGCTGCAGGAGTAGTCCGGAGAATGGATAAAGAACCTGAACCTGTTTGTTTATCGGAAGGCGTATAGCTAAAATCTTTAAGAGAAGGATTGGTGAGAGCTTCCAGATAGGTGCGGGGAGCAAATAGCGATGTCCATCGGTTATCCGCCATCTTTTTTACAATCTCGTTGGTATTTTGTTGAGCAGCCTGCCAGGGCATTCCTCCTGAATAATAATTGGTACTTCCCCATCGCAGCATAACATCGTCGAGCCACACTACTCCGTTGGATGCATGTCCGCCCATAGCAATTGCATCTTCCGGATTTATAGCAATCACCAACGCTTTCGAACGCGTACGACTTTCCATCATCAACTCATCGACCCAGGTAGAAGCTTCAATGGCCCTTCCTGAAAGTTGCAGGTGCGACTGAATTCCCGATTGATTTTTGTCCTGAAATACCGATTTAAGGTCGCCGGTTACAGGATCTAAAATTCGATCACCGGTTACACTATGGTAATATGGAACGGTTCCGGTAAATAATGTTGTTATATCGGAGGCATTTCCGTAAGAGGTAGTCATAGAGGTGAGTTTGCGAAATGAAGCGCCACCGGAGGTGATCCGTTTAAAACCTTCTCCGTTGAACCGCGTCCACAACTGTTGCAGATGCTGATGCTGCATACCATCCACCATAATTCCAACCACCAAACGAGGTCGTTCAACTACATTTTGGGCCTGAACGCCCGAAATCAGAAGTGAAGTGATAACAATAAATGATATCAGGCCTTTTTGTTTAGTCGATCGTTTCATAACACCCCTTTCGTAGAAGGCAGTTCATATTGATAAACATCGCGTTTCACTGCCATTTTAATTGCTTTAGCCAGGGCCTTGAACATCCCTTCAATTTTGTGGTGTTCGTTGTTACCTTCTGCCTTAATATTCAGATTCATCAGGGCAGCATCGCTCAGTGACTTAAAAAAATGATAAATCATTTCAGTAGGAAGATCACCCACGTATTCGCGTTTGAAATCAGCTTCGTACACCAGCCAGGGACGACCACCAAAATCGAGCACTGCCGAACAAAGGGAATCGTCCATCGGCAGACAATACCCGTATCGTTCGATGCCCCGTTTGTCGCCAATGGCTTGTTTCAATGCAGCTCCAAGAGCAAGTGCAGTATCTTCAATGGTGTGATGTTCGTCCACTTCCAGATCACCTTTCACCATAATGGTGAGATCGCAACCAGCATGCCGACCGATTTGCTCCAGCATATGGTCGAAGAACTTAAGGCCTGTATTAATGGAGGCTTTTCCACTTCCATCCAGGTTTAGTTCAATGAAAATATCCGTTTCTTTGGTGGTACGCTGAACTATGGCTTTTCGTTCACCTGCAAATAAAAATGTAGCGATTGCATCCCAGGAGGTAGTTTGCAGGGCACAATATTCCTGCAACCCCTTTTCGTTCAGCACGGTAGCATCATCCGAAATAAATATTGCTTTACAACCCAGATTTTTGGCCAGCTCAACATCAGTAACCCTGTCGCCAATAACAAACGAACCGGCTATATTATAATCAGAAGAAAAATACTTTGTCAGAAGTCCGGTTCCTGGTTTGCGGGTAGCTAAGCCATCCTCCGGAAACGATGTATCGATGAAAATCTCGTCAAACTGAATTCCTTCTCCTGAAAGGATCTGAAGCATCTTTCCCTGAACAAGGTCGAAGTGCTCCTGTGGATAAACGCTAGTTCCCAATCCATCCTGATTGGTTACCATGGCCCATTCAAAATCTGTTTTGGTACGAATGAAATACAGGTTTCGCAACACAGCTGGTAAAAATTCCAGTTGGTCAAGCCTGTCAACCTGAAACGTTACGGGCGGTTCGGCAATTAGGGTCCCATCACGATCGATAAAGAGCACTTTTTTCCCGGGAGAACTGATAAAACTCATTGTGGTAGCTATAAATTTAATGTCTGCAAAAATAGTCTTTTTTAGCGGTTTTTTAAAATACTTCCATTTATAGCAGGATGTATTGGTGCAATAAATAATTAATAGTACCTTTGCAACACTTTTTAAGAAACCGCCTTACAGTTTTATCTTTCAGATATTCAAATACTTATTATATGGAATTAGATTGGTTACATTCATTAATCTTTGGAGAAGGTATTGCGCATACGATTCTTTTGTATGCCTTTGTCATCGCTATTGGCGTGATGCTGGGTAAAATTAAAATTTTCGGCGTCTCGTTGGGAGTTACCTTTGTATTGTTCGTTGGTATTGTTGTTGGTCATTTCGGGTTAGAAGCTAATGCTGAGCTAATGCATTTCATGCGGGAATTCGGATTAATTTTGTTTATTTATTCTATTGGTTTGCAGGTAGGTCCGGGTTTTTTCTCTTCATTCAAAAAAGGAGGAATGCAGTTGAATCTGCTGGCTGCCACTGTAGTTCTACTGGGTGTAGCCGTTACCATCGGACTGTTTTACGCTTTTTCGGGACGAATCCCCATGTCGATGTTTGTGGGTATTCTTTCCGGAGCGGTAACCAACACACCCGGTCTCGGAGCAGCTCAGGAAGCACTGCGACAGTTGTTCGATGCCGGGCAAATTACGGAAATTCCACAAATTGCGTTGGGGTATGCAGTTGCTTATCCATTAGGTGTAACGGGTATAATCTTCTCGCTCATCATCATCAGGGTGCTTTTCAAAATTAAACTGGATAAGGAAGATGAAGCTATTCAGAATCAGGAATCAAAACAGGATGGAACGAAAGTGATTACCCTGCGCATAAGTTCCAAGGCCATACATGGAAAAAACATTGCACAAATTCGACGGTTGATCGGTCGTCAGTTTGTGATTTCGCGCTTGTTTACCGACAACACCTATTCCATTCCAAAAGCCGACACAATTCTTCACAACGATGACATTATTTTACTGGTTGTAAGCGATGACAATGCAGAAGCAGTTCAGGAATTACTGGGGGAAGTTGTTGAACACGACTGGAAAGAATCGGAATCGAAAATGATTTCGCGGCGTATTGTGATTACCCGTGATGTGATTAACGGTAAAACACTGGGATCATTGAAGCTCAGGGCGCTGAACGTGAATTGTACCCGAATAATCCGGTCGGGTTTCGACCTTCTTGCCACCGACGATTTGGTGTTGCAGGTGGGCGACCGTGTTGTAGTGGTGGGTTCACCCGAGTCGATTCAACGAATTGAACAGGTACTTGGAAATACGCTAAAACGTCTCAACGAACCACATCTGATTACGCTTTTCGTAGGAATATTTCTAGGGATTATTATTGGCAGTATACCGTTTTTTGTTCCAGGCATGCCAATGCCAGTGAAACTTGGTTTGGCCGGCGGACCGCTGGTAGTAGCAATTTTACTCGGACGATTCGGATTTAAATTGCGCCTCATCACCTACACTACTCAAAGTGCCAACCTTTTGCTTCGTGAAATTGGCATTACGCTCTTCCTTGCCAGCGTTGGTATTGCATCGGGAGGTAATTTTGTGGATACTGTGGTGAATGGCGATGGTTTGTTGTGGGTTGCCAGTGGTGTGATTATCACTATGGTACCGCTCATCATCACAGGTATAATAGGCCGTAAGGTATTGAAATTAAATTATTTCACTCTGATGGGAATGCTGGCTGGCAGCACTACCGATCCACCGGCACTGGCGTATGCCAATCAAACAGCCGGAAACGATGCTCCGGCTGTGGCGTATTCAACAGTGTATCCATTAACGATGTTTCTGAGGGTTATTATGGCTCAGATACTGATTCTGGCATTCGCATAGTTACCAATTTTTTTATCCAATCCGTATAAAACTATAAAAGTCGAGCTTAAAAAGAGATAATCACTAAAATGCTGACATATATCATTTTAGCGACGATTTAGTAAATATTCCGGCTGGTAAAACGGCATCCAATTGCAGTTCAAGAAACGTCATGCGGGTGCCGCCGCCGTTTTTTAGCATATCCCGATAAAGCATAGTCATAGGAAACCAGCGGCCCTGCACCCGTTTTACATCCGACAGCTCAATGCGCTTAAGCAACTTGCCGCTTTTCGAATACATTTCTATCTGTAAAGGAATGTTGCGTTCCTGATCCACCCACATCTTCTGTCGGGCATAACTCACCTCAGGCGACAAGGCATTGAGCGTGACCACCCAGCATTTTCGGTCGTTGATAGTTTCAGCAGCATCAACAACTGCGGCGTATTGTTCGAGCAGGGGTGTGTCGTTCATCATGTCTTCGTACGATAAATCGCTGCCCATCACCGACTGGCGCAACATATGCCCGGAAATCTGAATAACCCGGTCGGTGGAAGGTGAATAAATCCATAACTGCTGAGCCGTTTTTAGCATTTTGGTGCCCTTCTCGCGGGCAGGTGCCAAATATTCGGTAAAAGCATTCTGATCCCCTTCCGAATAGGACTTAGCTTCCAGCGTACGACTTCCCCGCGCCGTTGATATTTCCATACGCGACACCGAAATACGGGTTTTTGCAGACATATTCTGATCCACCTTTTCCAATACCGATTTCCCCGAAGGAAAATTCTGAGCTGTACTAATCGCAACACAGCCCATTAAACAAAACACCAAAGCACTCCACCTCATATCACAAAAATTTAAATGTAAAAACACTCTTCACCCCACCCATTAATCACTTATCATTAGTCATTTAACATTACGTTTCGTTTTCCTTAAACAAACTTGCTGTTTGCCGTTTATATATACCAATTCCGGCAAGCAAAGCCCCTGTAACTGTAGATAAAACACCAGGAATAAAACCAATGTACCAGGTTTCAGGAGTTATCCTCGCCCTGAAAACAGTAGGCATCATCAGGGTCGAATCTTTAATCATATCACCTGCATCGAGACCGAATTCCTGCATCAGGTAGGCTAAAACCAGTCCGAAAGCTGTTCCGATAACCGAACCTATCAGTCCAATCAGCACCGATTCGCTAATCAGCGAACGATAGGTTTCGTGTTTGGTTTCTCCTATTGCCAGCCGGAGTCCGAATTCACCATATCGCCTTAAACCACCGAGTAATCCGGCATTCCAGAGCACAATCGACATAGCAAAAACGAAGATAAAAATGATAACCAGACCTGCATAGTTGGAATAACTAATCAGAAAATCGATACCTTCAGCAAGGCTCATGGGAACCAGCACCAGCGAGAACGGATCGTCTTCGTTCAGGTGAGTGGCATTAAACTCCTGTTGAATTTTTACACCCAGTTTATCATCGTACTGATCGGGGAAGAAACCCAGTATTTCGCCTGTTGCATCCTCCATGTACAACGCTTGTCGAATATCCTCCACATCAGCATAAATAACACCTTTGTCGAGTGCAGCAATGCCAAAATGAATCGTACCGCATACTGTAAAATTGTACATGGCCATATCGCCGTACATCGACGAAGAAATAAGGGTAACCGGATCGCCGATAGTGAGTTTCATTTTCTCAAACAATTCATTGGAAATCAGAACTTCACCGGGATGTTGAGGTAATCGTCCGGCAAACAATTTTGTATTCAACTCCAGCCGGTTTATTTCCTTTTCCGAGCCTAACAACTGAATCCCCACACCGGCTACATTGCCCTGCGATCGTGTTTGACCCAGACTATCCGGTGCATCGAGCAAACCTCCAAAAAGGATACGTTCAGTCCATTCCACCTCCGGAAAATCGGTTTGCAGGCGTTGCAACACTCCGCCGGCATCAGCCATTGCATATTCAATCGGCCGTTGAGAGCTATTCTGCTGATATCCATAAGTAGTAACCTTCACATGGCCCGAACTGAGTCGTGCCGACTCTTCGATACTATCGGTAAGCACACCATTAAGATAGGCATGCAAAAAGACCGTCATCATCACACCAATGGTAACTACAATAATGGGTAGCAAGCTACGGCTTTTATCGCGCAACAATCCTTTTAATAGAAATTGTATCATAACATAATCGTTTTAAAGTGCTTTTCCGCGGATAGCCCGGGTAGGATTCATCCGTGCAATTTTACGTGCCGGAAGATAACTAACCAAAGCAGTCACCAAAAATATAAAAATGATAGTACCCAGCACCAGGCCCGGTGTTACGACTGCATACATAACATCGGCCATGGGAACGCCAAAATCGGCAGCTTCTACCGGAAATGAAATACCCACTTTGGTCATGTACCAGACAAGAGGTGATCCCCAAATTGTGCCAACAACTATGGCGAGCAGGGCATACATCGAACCTTCGAGGGTAAAATGCCAGACCACCTGGCGGGGCGTCATACCCATGGCCACCATGGTACCAATTTCGCGTTGACGACGGAAAATGGCAAGAGTTTGTGTATCGAAAATGGCCAGCATAGCCAGTAAAAGGAAAATAATATAAAAGACACTGGTTCCCACCGATTTAGTCTTTACCATCAGAAGAGTGGATTCCATCAACTTATCGACACTTTTAAACGACCACCCTTCCATTTCTACACCCGGAGCATCCGGAGATTTTATCAGCAGATTTGCTTCACCGTAGCGAAAGGTCATTTCCTGAAGCTGATCGAGGGCTATCCACATCACTCCATTGTCCACCGATGGTACCGATGTTTTAAAAATATCAGCTATACGAATATCAACCGCTTCGAAAGCACCATTTTTATCCCGCCAGCGAAGAATCATCTCGTCATTGACTTTTACTTTCAGCTGCCGCGCCATATAGGCTCCTACTACAACAGGAACCGGTCCGATCGAGTCGCCCTGTAATAGCGTTGTCGGTAATTCCAGCAGGGTTTGCTGCGGACGTATCCCTCTGAGCATCACTCCCTGCATTCGTCCATCAGGATACACGGTAGCTTGAGTTATCAGTACCGGTTCGACTAATTGCTTTTCTATCAGTTTATGAACTGCTTGTGGTACTACTGCTGTACCTGAGTCGAGCGAAAAAGGATCCCACGGATCATAATTCCGGCACCAATACTGACCATCGGCAATTTCCCAACGCTGCGCATCATCAATCGCCTGAGCACTCCAGCCGTGAAGAATGCCCTGCATCAGGATAATCATCACGAGCGACAACGACAGTACGAATACCGTCAGCCAGGTCTTCAGACCATTCCCGATCAGGCTTTGGATTGCTGTTTTAATCAGAAACATAAGCGTAGATTTTAAGGATTAACGGCATCAATCTGTTCATCGGCCACTACCCGGCCATCTTCCAGGCGGATAATTCGTTTCAGGTATGAAATCACTTTATCATCGTGGGTAGCGAAGATAAAACTGGTTTTCAGCTCTTCGTTGAGTTTAAGCATGGTTTTCAGGATGTTGTGCGAGTTCGCCGAATCAAGATTAGCGGTGGGCTCATCGGCAAGCACCAGCACCGGACGTTTCACCATGGCACGGGCAATGGCCACGCGCTGGCATTCACCTCCCGAGAGCTCCGAAGGACGCGATTTTACTTTGTCGGTAAGCCCTACCCACTCGAGCGTTTCGAGGATACGTTTCTTTCTTTCCGTCGCCGAAAGTTTGAGCAACAGCAGTGGAAATTCCACATTTTCATACACCGTGTACACCGGCAATAAGTTGTAGCTCTGGAAAATAAATCCTAGTTGCTGCTTGCGTAACAGTGCTGCCTGCGCTACCGTGAGCCGGCTCACAGGATTGCCCATCACCACCACTTCGCCCGAGCTGGGTACATCGAGCGAGCCGATGATGTTCAGCAGGGTTGTTTTTCCGGAACCACTGGGACCAACCAGTCCGGCGAATTCCCCTTCCTTGAATTGAAGATTTACCTCTTTTAAGGCTGTAAAAAAGCCGGCACCCACCGGAAATTTTTTACTTAGATTTTGTACTTCGACAATCGATTGCATGGTACTTTATTGTTTTAAAAATTATAGCTGATCATTAGTTGCATGCCCTTTCCGGCAAAGATATTCCGACCCTGTGAAGGCATTACCGGCAGTGAGTAATCTGTCGGATTGAGAAACCCGATGAGATAAACCGACAGATTGTCGTAGCTACGACCCCATGACAGGTAATTCATCCACAACTTTTTATCGGGAGTTGGGACATAAAACACCATCAGGGAAAGATTATCGAGCAGGCTAACTGGATAGCTTATCATTGAAGCTATTACCTGTGCACTTGCACCGTCGGTAAAAAAGCGATCGCCGGCATGGTAGCGAAAATATTCCAACGTGAGACCCAATCCGTTACCCACCGGGACTGTATAATCGGCACCCAGGTTGATCATATCGGTGCGTGCAGGAAGTAAGGCGGGCGAAGTTGCATCTTTTTTCAG
>JAVFAG010000040.1:0-26503 GCA_034002585.1 Paludibacter sp. | reverse complement strand
CTTTCGGGGGGCGGGCGTGCCTGGTGGTATCTTTCCAGTCCGCTGGCAGCTGCTTCGAGCAGTATTTTTGGTAGCGACAAGGTGGGAAAACATGTGGAAGATTACGAGAGCGATGGAAATCCAGCTACTACGGCACCCTATTATTCCTCTCCCTTCAGCACTCCTGAAACCCTGACACCGGGATACGGATACATCCTGAAACGGACATCTCCGGCCGATAATGCTACCTACACTTTCACCGGCAGTGCACTGAATAGTGGCACTATCAGTCCGACGGTTACGTGTACGGGAACAACAGCCGGCGCCCGTGGCTTCAACTTAGTGGGAAATCCCTATCCGTCGTATATCGATTGGGATGCTGTGTATGCCGATGCCACTCACTTACGCAATGCGCTGTGGTTCCGAACCTACAGCGGCGGACAAATGGTGTTTCATACCTATGGCGATGGCGATGCAGTACCGGAAATAACTTCTTCAACGATAGCTCCCATGCAGGCCTTCTGGGTAAAAGTGGATGCGGATGGCAATACAGGTACGCTAACATTTAAAAACACACACCGCTCTCATTTTACTTCCGGAGCTAACCCCCTCAAAGTGACAGCAAACGACAACCGACAACGAATACGTTTGGTGATAAGCAACGGTACAGCCAACGATGAAACATTGTTAGTAGGAAAGTCTTATGCACAAGATAATCGCGATAATTATGATATTGAAAAAATGTCCAACGAAAACTCCGAAATTCCTGAAATTTTTTCCATTGTTGGCAACGAAGAGCTTGTTATAAATGCAATGCAGGCAATCAACGAAGGAAAAACGTTCTCACTGGGAATTCGTCCGGGTCAGGCTGGAAGCTACACCATCAAAGCTACACAGCTGGAAAACATTAGCGGACATGTTGTACTGGTGGATCGACTCACCGGTACCGAAACCGAGCTTACTGAAAGCAGCAGCTATTCGTTTAATTCCGATGGCACAGCCACTAATGACCGTTTTAGTGTGGAAGTGCGGGCACCGGGAGCGCTTACGTCAACTGAAACTACTTCCATCAAAAAACTCCGTATTGACAGGCTCAACAACTGCATCCTAATCCGTGGGACAAAAGCAGGAGAACAGGTAGGTATTTTCAACACCATGGGGCAATTGCTACAAAGCTTCACAGCTTCGGGCGACCGCACCGAACTGCAACACAATTTCAGTCCGGGCATCTACCTGATAAAAGCCAACCAGCAAAGTGGAAAATTCACACTAAAATAATGCATCTCATAAAAAAATTAATCAACATGAAACCAGTATATATAAATCCCGAAATTACAGTAGTGGAACTCGACAGGGCTATTTCCCTGCAACTTGCTTCCGACGCCAACCCCATGGGTGAACCCGGGGGAGAGGACTGGGCACAAGCACTCAGCCTGCCGGCAACCGACCCAATGGTATAGTATAAACAAACAGGAGGAAAATTAAGTAGTTTTCCTCCTGTTTGTTTATTTTCCGGCATGAGATATCAACTCACACCCAAACTTTCTCACTTTCAATAAAAATTCACCTGCTATACAAAAAAATTAACTTAATAAATTTGTTTTTTTATGGTTTTTCACCTACTTTGCAGCGCGATAAAGTCCTGTTAGAAGTTTAGGATACTGTAATCGGTATGAGCATTGAACCATGAAATTCAATTTTTCTATCCACGAAAAAGGAATTTTAGTTGCCTGCGTACTCCTTCAGTATCATTTAGAATAGAAAAGAAGGTAACCATGAAAGTGCGCATTTTAGATTTAATCGACTTTGAGAAGATAAATATTCTGCTTGAAGGATTTTACAAAACCACTGGATTTTTGACTGCCATCCTTGATCTTGAAGGGAATGTATTATCCCAATCGGGATGGAGGCGCATTTGCACCCACTTTCACCGTTTAAATCCGGTAAGCTCGGATCTTTGCAGAATCAGCGACACCGAGTTGGCGGGAAAGATGGCTGAAGGTCAGCAGTTTCATCACTACCAGTGTTTAAATGGACTGGTGGATGTGGCAGTACCCATTGTGGTCAGGGGCGAACACATTGCAAACCTCTTTACAGGTCAGTTCTTTTACGAAGAACCCAACATGGAGTTCTTCCGCGCACAAGCGAAAAAGTACAATTTCGACGAAAACGAATATTTCGAAGCACTTAGCAACGTCCCGGTTGTTTCAAAGGAAAAAGTGAAGGTTGCGATGGATTTTCTGCTGGATGTGACTCAACTCATCACCGAAATGATTATCATCCGTCAGGAACAGATTGAGCTGAACACAACCATTCTTCACAACGAAGCCAGGCTGCGAAGTCTTGTCAATATTTTTCAGCATCGTGCCGAAGATGTGCAGGGATTTCTCGATTATGCCCTTAGCGAAGCCATTCAACTCACAGGAAGCAAAATTGGATATATTTACTTCTACAGTGAAGAGAAAAAAGAATTCACCCTCAACACCTGGTCGAACGGCGTAATGGATGTTTGTTCGGTAACCGAACCGGAAACGGTGTATAAACTGGAAAAAACAGGTATCTGGGGAGAAGCGGTACGGCAACGAAAGGATATTGTGGTTAATGATTTCATGGCTCCGAATCCGCTCAAAAAAGGACTTCCGGAAGGCCACGCTCCACTTTTCAGGTACATGACAATCCCTGTTTTCAGCAACAGTCAGATAGTGGCTGTATTAGGTCTCGCTAATAAGATGACCGACTACGACCAATCCGATGTGCTTCAGGTACAACTACTTATGGATGCTTTATGGAAAGAGGTGGAGCGCAAAAGAGGAGAAAAATCCCTTATTGAGAGTGAAGAACGATTTCGTACGATTGTTGAAAGCGCTCCCGACCCCATTTTTATACAAACCAATCATCGTTTTAGCTATCTGAATAAACCAGCTATGCAACTGTTTGGGGCAAGCTCAGAATCCGAAATCATCGGCAAAGAGGTATTAGAATTTGTTCACCCGGATTCTCATGAAATGGCAAAAAAACGCATTCAAACACTGAATGAGAAAAAAGAATCGGTTCGATCGCTCCTGGAACAGAAATTTATTCGCATGAATGGAGAAGAAGTTTGGGTGGAAACTTCCGGTGAGCCTATATACTATCAGGGACAACACGGCGGACTTGTGTTTGTGAGAGACATTTCGGAACGGAAACAAAAAGAACTCGAGATCAACCAACTCAATCATCGTTTTGAAATTCTGATTGACGTTATACAGCAGTTATCTTCAGCACAATCGCTTGATTTAGTGCAGGATATAGTAGCTCATTCGGCCCGGCAACTAATTGGTGCCGACGGAGCAACCCTTGTATTTAAAGAAAATAATATGTGCTATTACGTAAACGAAGATGCCATCCAACCGCTGTGGAAAGGTCGGAAATTTCCGTTGGATGCGTGCATTAGCGGATGGGTGATGCAACACAAACAGCCGGTAATTATTGAGGATATTTTCACCGACAGCCGTATCCCCATCGACGTTTACAGCCCTACTTTTGTGAAAAGTCTGGCTATGGTACCTATCAATGTAAGTAACCCGATAGGTGCCATCGGTAATTACTGGAAAGATAATTACTGTCCCAACGAAACGGAAATGCAACTTTTACAAACCCTGGCCAATGCAGCTGCCCGAAGCATCGAGAACATCCAGCTGTATGCCGAACTTGAGAAGCGCGTACAACAACGTACAGAGCAATTGCAGGCTGCAAACAAAGAGCTCGAAACCTTTACCTATTCGGTTTCGCACGACCTTAAAGCACCGTTGCGGGGTATCGATGGGTATAGCAAGCTCTTACTGGTTGAGTATGGCGAAAGTCTGAATGATGAAGCTGTCCACTTTATTAAAACCATCCGTAGTTCCACCCTGCAAATGCACCAGCTCATCGACGATTTACTCAGTTATTCGAGGTTGGAACGCAGTGAATTAAAAAAGAAAAAAATTGAACTAAAGCCATTTGTTGAAAGCTTGCTGGGGAGTTATCGTGGCGTACTGAACGAAAAAGGTTTTTCTCTCCACATTGATATTCCAGACACCAAAATCATTGCCGATGAAACCGGCCTTTCTATTTCATTGCGAAATTTAATTGAAAATGCAATTAAATTTACCGACGGCACATCCTCTCCGATGATTGAAATCGGGTTGGACGAAAATCCTGAAAACTGGATACTTAAAGTGAAAGACAACGGCGTAGGCTTTGACATGAAATACCACGACCGGATTTTTGAAATTTTTCAACGACTTCATCATGCTGAAGAATTCCCGGGTACCGGAATCGGGCTGGCCATGGTGGCCAAAGCATTGCAACGGATGCATGGAAAAACCTATGCAGAAAGTTCACCCGGACAGGGTTCAACCTTTTTTATCGAACTACCAAAAAACACTAGTCTATGAACCGAAACAACCATCAACCCATTTTGCTTGTAGAAGATAACCCGGTGGATTTGGACCTCACCATCCGGGCATTCAAATCACAACGTCTCGAGAATCCTATTGTTACAGCCCGCAATGGGGAAGAAGCTCTGGCATTTGTTGAAAAGTGGGAAAACGGAGAAGCGATTCCCGTTGTTATCCTGCTCGATTTAAAAATGCCAAAAGTAAATGGACTGGAAGTGCTGAAGGTACTCAAGAGCCATGCAAAATTCAGTACTATTCCCATAGTTATACTCACCACTTCTTCAGAATCGTCGGATGTACACGAAGCTTACCAGCTGGGAGCTAATTCGTACATTGTAAAACCCGTTGATTTTGAAAAATTTTTGGATGTGGCCAAACAAATCGACCTGTACTGGAGGGTTCTGAACAAAACCTATGAATAACAAAAACCATTTCCGATGAAACGAATAAACATCATTTTACTGGAAGATAATTCCTCTGATGCGGAACTTACCATTCGTGCCCTTAAAAAGGCCTTCCCGGAATGTACGGTTAATCACCTTACTTCTATTCAGGGGGCAAGGAAAACACTTTCAACACTTTCCGATTTCGACATTGCCCTGCTCGATATGCAATTGCCCGATGGCAACGGCATGGATATAGTAATGGAAATCAGGCACAAACAACTGGACATGGCAGTCGTTATGCTTACAGGTTCCGGTGATGAGGAGGTGGCTGTGGCGGCACTGAAAGCCGGTGCCGATGATTATATTGTTAAGAAACCGGGATACACCGATAAAGTCCCACGCCTGGTTGAACTGGCATTGGAGAATCACAGACAATACAGCGAACGAAGTTCAGGGATGATTCATGTTTTGTATGTTGAACACAACGCCGCCGACGTCGATTTCACCCGTCGTCATCTCACGCGTTTTGCTCCCTATATCCGACTTACCGATGTTCCCGATGGTAAGAAGGCCCTGGAACTGTTGCCCGATGCAGGTACACCACCTTCCGAATGGCAGTATCAACTTCTGGTAATGGATTATCGGCTTCCGGGAATGAATGCTCTTGAGGTCATCAAAGAAATAAGGCTGGAACGAAAACTCGACATTCCCATACTGATTGTTACCGGCCATGGAAATGAAGAGGTTGCCGTACAGGCTTTAAAAGTAGGGGCTAACGAATACCTTGTGAAACAGGGGAACTATTTAACAAGGCTTCCCTCGCTTATTTCAGGTGCTTATGAGCACATTGAGTTAAAGCGCAAACAAAAGGCACTGAAAGAAAGTGAAGCCCAATACCGGCTCCTGGCTGAAAATGCAGATGATGTAATTTTCACACTTGATTTCAATTTAAAATTTACCTATGTTAGTCCCGCAGTTTACCCAATGCACGGATTCGAGCCTCAGGAACTAATCAATAAGGGGATTTCTGAAATTCTGACTCCTGAGTCCCTCACTAAAATCCAAAAAATTGTTGAACGCTATTTACCTCTCATCCCCCACGGAAAAAGCGCCAGGCCTATGATGGCAGAGCTTGAAGCATTGCAGAAAGATGGTTCCGGGGTCTGGATTGAGGTAAAACTTTCGGTGTTAACTGACTCAAACGGCAAACCTTCGGGTATTTTGGGTGTTTCACGAGACATTTCCAAACGAATAGCCATGATTGATGAGCTCATTAAGGCCAAAGAAAAAGCCGAAGAGAGCGACCGGCTAAAATCAGCTTTTCTGGCAAACATGAGCCACGAAATACGTACTCCAATGAACGGCATTTTAGGATTTACCACTTTACTGCTCGAACCCAACCTATCGACAGAAGAAAAGAACAATTACATTGAAATTGTTCATAAAAGTGGTCAACGTATGCTGAATACAGTAAACTCCATTATTGAAATTTCGAAAATAGAAGCCGGGTTGATTGGTTTACGTCCGTCGCCTGTAGTTGTGAATGACCTTCTTGCCGACATGGTTGCCTTTTTCAGCCCTGAATCAGAAAAAAAAGGACTGAAGTTGTTCCTGACCAATCGGTTGCCTAATCATCATCCGGCTGTTGTAACCGATAAAGATAAGTTAGAATCGATCCTTACCAATCTGATAAAGAATGCCATTAAATATACCAACTCAGGTTCGATACGCGTTGGCTGTGAGAATTATAATGATAAGATTGAATTTTATGTGCAGGACACCGGAATCGGAATTCCTGCAAATCGAATAGAAGCAGTATTTAACCGGTTTGAGCAAGCTGATATTGCCGACTCACGCGCCTTAGAAGGTCTTGGGTTAGGGTTGGCGATTGCAAAATCCTATGTTGGCATGTTGGGAGGCACCATTTGGGTAAAATCGGACGAGGGCGTTGGTACCACTTTCTTCTTCACGCTGCCAAACAAAGAAGCAATGCCAGAAATTAAGGTACCTGAAAAACAAAGAAGTTCTGTTTTTCATCGTGAACAAAAAATAAATGTACTTATAGCAGAAGATGACGAAGCAAGTGCTATGTATATTAAAACCATTCTTTCGTTGAATGATATTAAATCCATTCACGCTGCAAATGGAATGGAAGCAGTTAAAGCTTTTAAAGAAAATAAGGATATATCGCTGATTCTGATGGACATAAAAATGCCCGTGATGAACGGATTGGAAGCCACGCGACAAATTCGGCAACTTAACGCCACAATACCCATTCTTGCCCAAACGGCCTACGCTTTTCAAAGTGAAAAGGAAGATATACTGAATGCGGGATGCAACGAGGTTATTTCCAAGCCTATCCGACCGGAGGAGCTATTAAGTTCAATTTATGGATATTTTCCTGCTGTTATTTAACAACAGTTATAGGTAAACGAAACGCACTATACAGCAAATACACTGTACTCAACAAAATAATACTAACTGAACCAATCTGTGACCCCCATAAATCGGAACTAATACCCATTATAAAGGGGATTACTGCACCGCCAAAAACACCAGTTATCATAAGGCCTGAAATTTCGTTTGTTTTGTCGGGGCGAGCCTGAAGTGCCAATGAAAAAATAATTGAAAAAACGTTCGCAATGGCCAGTCCGATGATGGCAAATAAGGCGAACAACACTATTTTATCCGCGGCAAACAACAATGCAATCAATGCAATCAGAGCAATCGTTGTGATAATTCTGAGGATTCCAACTGAAGAAAATTTTGCCAATAAAATTGCACCGATAAATGCACCGGCTGTACGAAACGCAAAATACATACTGGGGCCGTAACCAGCTTCGATAGAAGTTAAGCCGCAACGCTCCATTAATATCTTGGGTGAAGCTGTATTTATACCCACATCAACCCCTACTACGAATACAATACCCAAAAACAGACTTAGTATGGTTTTGTCTTTCAACAAACTAAACACTTCGGAAAATGAACTTGCCTTGTTTGCAAATGCCTCTTCCTGAATGGGCACAGACAGTAACCAGATCGTTGAAATAAGCGTAACGACAGCATAAATCGGAAAAATATACTGCCAGTTGCCCAGGGATGCTGCCGCAAAAGCCGCGATAAACGGACCTGAAAAAGACGATATAGCTTTTACAAATTGACCGGCCGTTAAAACCGAGGAAAGTTTGTCGCCCTGAACCACATTATTCAACAAGGGATTCAACGATACCTGCAGGATTGTATTAGCAATTCCCAGCAATGCGAAAGCGAATAGCGACATAGTAAACGAGTATTCGATTAAGGGAATAAACATGGCGGCAATAGTGATAATATTGCTTAACAACACTGTTTTTTTTCGGCCGATTTTATTCATGAGCATGCCTGTTGGAATTGAAAACAGGAGGAACATGGAAAATAGTGCTACCGGAATCAGATTAGAAAGTGTATCCCTGAACTCCGGGCTGTAGTTGCCCAATAAATCTTCTTTAACATGGATAACAGTAATTCCCACCACATCGCAGAAGCCCATGATGAAGAAACCAAATAATACCGGAAGAATTCCTGAAACTGAATTAGTGCTTTTCATATTCTATGTCATTTGTTAAAGGCTCTCCCTGAGGAAAACCAAATCTACGTGTAACTTTTTCGCTTGACTGTCCACTTTTTATTGGTGATGCATTATTTAAGATTCCACCTCCCAATTCCAGGTTTCTATGTACCAAACATTTACAAAATGAAATATTTCCTTCGCTGGAGGAATTAAAACTTTTATGTCCTCCTGAATGAAAACCGAAATAAGAAGAATGCCCCTGATCAAACGATTGATTATCGCTAACAGTAAACGAGGATTGTTCAGCTGCTAAACCACCAATCAGAGCAGTTTCGGTATCCACATCTAATTTCGACCAGCTATATAACGGAGCTGCTGTACCATTTAGTATAACACCGGGCTTGCCGGGGTTACTATAGGAAAACATATTCTTTTTCCATTCGATTGAATCTGGGGTCCTTATAATGAGAATTCCATGAATAACAGCCCAAAACGTATTTGCCTGGCATCTGTCGCCATCATACGTCTCATCTGCATTGTTTTGTGCATCATACTCTTTAACTATTGATGATGAGGATACGGGAACGGACATTCCCATTCATCTCATACCTTTTTGTATCATTTTTGGCGAATCACACCCCATTGTTCATTGGGTTGATCTCCCATTTCAAGAATTAAGTTACCTCCTTTTAGCAGCTCTTCTACCGGAAACATGAAGGATTCGAGCTTCTTTCCATTCAAGACTGCACTCTGAATGTACTGATTGTTTCTTGAGGCATGGTTTGCTTCAATAACAAATTTTCCACCACGTCCAAATTTATGACCTAAATCAATTTCAACCTTCTTATACAACGGACTGCCAAGCTCGTACACAGGCTTTGCATTACATCCACCATCGGTTTGAAATAAACCCAGGGCTGCCATTACAAGCCAGGCGCTCATTTGACCCTGATCTTCATCTCCAAGGTATGCATTTCCTATTCCGGTACCATAATACCGTTCAATGATTGATCGACTCCATTTTTGTGTAAGCCAGGGTTTGCCTGCCCAATTGAATAAAAATGCAAAATGCATCGATTGCTGATTACCCTGTACAACGGGGTAGTCCCAGTATTGATCATTCATCCCATTATACCTCCAGGGTTCACTTTGGTGAAAGCCCCATTCCAACCTATCCGTAAATTTTTCTTTACCAATCAACTCAACCAGAGCCGGCACATCCTGAGGAACAAAAAATGTCATCTGCCAGGCATTGGCTTCAACATAGTGTTCGTTTGCGCCACTACGAAAAGGATTAAAATCGGGAACCCATTTTCCGCTGCTCAATCTCATATGGCAAAATCCGGTGCTATCATTAATCGCATTTTTCCACCAATAACCTCTGGTATTAAATGTTGTATAAATATCATCTCTACCCAACGTTTTAGCAAACTGACCGACTGTCCAATCATCGTAGGAATATTCCATTGTATTAGAGAAACGACCTTTATCACACGGTACAAACTGATGTTCAAGATAGGAAACCAAATCACGATTGCCGGCAAATCCGGAATGTACCTTTTGGGCTGGCGTTGTTTGCATTTTTACTGCTGCATCCAGCGCCTTCTGTGCATCGAAGTTTCTGATACCCATTTGATAGGCTCCAACAATCATCGGAATTTCGTGTTCGGCGACCATTACAGGAATATAATTCATGCCAGCCGGACCTTTGGACAACCATCCATAGGCATCGTACATCGCCAATTGAGAATTTACCCAACGATTACTCCATTCAGGCGTAATCAAATTCCACATTTGATTCAGATTCCAAAAGGAGTTCCAAAAAGCGTCGCAGCCAAGCGCGACATCATCAGCATTTTTAAGTTGCTGAACTTTACCATCCGTACCACGCCACTGTCCGTTTACATCGCTCCAGATATTCCTGCTGCAAACAGAACGATACATAGAATTGTAAAAACGAACTTTTTCAAGCCGATTGTTGGTTGTAATTTTAACGCGGTTAAAAATATCGTTCCAGGTACTAACCTGCTGCTGCCTGACTAATTCGAAATCCCAACCGAAAGGTTTTGTAACCTCTGTTATTAGATTTAGTCCGGCATTATCCAAACTGACCAATGAAATGCCCGTGCGCACTTGAACAACAGGATGTTTTCGGGAATCAAATTCCACAAAGAGTCCGGCATCATCAATATTATGAGCAGAAAATTCATCTCCATAACTGATTTTATCATTAATCCAACCTCCAACACTTCGTATCGGTTTATCAAATTCAATAACAAAATAGACTGTATAGTCCTGTTCGGCATCTGTGCTCCATACATTTTCCGAGAACTGATGCGAATAGCCCTCTATTCGGTATGCGCTGACCTTTTTCAGTTTAATCTCTTTCAGTTTATAATCGTACTCCGAAGGAATATGCAAATCGATCAACACCCGGGCACTATCGCGTGTAGTTGGGAATGTAAACCGCATGAAGCTACATCTGGTTGTTGCTGTAAGCTCTGCCAGGATGCCATAATCGGTCAAATGTGCTGCATAATAGCCTATGGGAGCTTCTTCGGAATGTTTATCGATGGCTGAACGATAACCAGACTCAGGCCGAAGTTCACATCCAACTTTAGTTTTTAATCTACCATTAGCAGGAAAAATCCCCAGTCCTCCCAGCGTCCATTCGTGAATATGACTAAAGGTTCCTATGCTCTCGTAGGAAGGCTGATATCCAGCCTGCCAGCCCGTATTTTGATTATCCGGACTTATCTTTACCATACTGAAAGGCATCCAGGGGCCAGGTGCTATCATCCAACGGGAATGCGCCGTACCAATTCGGGTATCGACATAATCGGCAAGAGTTTGTACTCTTTTGGGAGAACGAATCACTGTTCCGCTTTCAACAACCCTGTCGCTGATAAGAATTTCATATTTGCTTTTTGTCAAACTCTTTACTGCAGGCATAGGTGCCTCAAATTCGTAACTCCCCTTTTCAAGCACCTCGCTTAAAATTTCTTTCCCATCAAGCCTAACTTTTAGTAAGGGCGACGACTTTAAATGCTCAACATTTACAAGCAATGGTTGAACTCTGTTGTTTCCGTTTTCCAATTCATAACCGGCCGCAGTGATGTTTCTCACAAAAGCCAAATCGTAATTCTTCAATTTTATCGATGAAGGACCCACAAGTTCAATCTGGTCAAACATAATCCAGGAACCCTCCAGCACAGTAATGGTTACACAATTCCCCCCTGATTTTAAAATGGATTTTTTAATTGGAATTTCGATTGTTGTGGGTGTTGCGTTCTTCCTATCACCAGTTAATGAAGCAGTGTCGACATATGGTTCATCCTGTCGTGGGTAAGGTTGTAACAACACATCATACCCTGAAGCACTTAGTTGCACCTTGTGATCCTGATTGTTAACAGATATTTTTACAAGCGGTAAAAACTTTTTTGCATAATCTGCGAGTTTCACAATCAGCTTATAGTCTTTTTTGCTATCAATTATATCGATACCAAACAGAATATTGACCTGATTGGTGCGCCAGCCTGAGGTTGGCCAGGTTCCACCCCATGTATCAACCGGACCAGGTATTACATAGGGCATATCCTTATTTTCATGTGAATATCCAATCAGAAAAAACTTATCCTCGTATCCAAAGTCATTTTCAATAAACTTTTTAAAACCGTTTGGTGCCAACGCAAATTCTTCAGAAGAATTATCTGCGTTTCCCACACTCCAGACTGTTATCGTTTTAGCATTTGGAAAGACGGAGACTATGCATGCATACACCATGCACACTCCAATTAAAGTCACTTTATTCATTTGTGATTGATTTTTTTATGCTTTATTAAATTTCCTATTCTATTCTCAACAAAAGGTATCCTTTCGCTTTTACAGACACAATTTCCGAATTCCCCTCCAGTTTATCTTCATTTAAATTGGTCAAATATAGTCTAGTGTTTGAGTTTAAACCACCGATACGAGTTACAACATCTTCCACCCCAACATTACTCACACTGACAATTAATGCTTTATTGTCTTTAGAATTTTTAATGTGCGAAACATAAACCTGGTCATTATCGAAACTGAAAGCAACATTACGGTTAGGATTAGCTGTAAATGAAACTATCAACGGTTGAGCATTAGTAACTCCAAACCGATTGACGTCTGCGAGTGAATTTCCCTTGTGTGCTGCAAAATCATACTGAAATTTCATTATCCCTTCCTGATCGGCCTTAAAGTTGGTAAACCAGTGATTATTCAGAGCCCATGATAGCACTGTGGAAGTGGGTGGAGTCTCTTTAATCCATAAAGGTGAATTAGATTGTGAGCCATACAAATTAGCAGTAATCTTACCGAATTCAACCATTGAAGCATCCGGAGAGGAAAATACAATACCAAAGTCATTATTGGCAATATTTAGCCACCGCTGTATTGTATACCAGTTTTTATTCGAGCCGGGAATCTGATCAGTATTAACTCTGGCATACGCAGTGGGAATATCGTAGGTGATTGTCGCATCCGGCACAAGAAAAGGAAATGCAAAATGTACAGCTTCCTTGTTTCGTTCTGCCACCTTATCGAGGGTATTAATGATAGTTATTTTATCAATTCCTTCGACCAGAGTTATTTCGCTGGTCATGCTTTTACAGGATGGTGCATCAAAGTTAATTTGAATAGTAACAATCACGTCTCCGGACTCTTTTAAACGGATACGAGGATTTTGGGCAAAGCTTATACTATCTTTTTTATGAAACTCATTCGTGAAATAATAATTATTCTCACGGTATTCATCAATATCATGATTTTTTCCTAAAACATATATGTATTGATTAAATTGAAACTTATCATTTAAATTTATAAGTTCCCTTCCTTGTTCCTTACTGAATATACTGGAGATGTTGCCGGTCGTAGAGTTAATTCCAATTTTGTAATATTCATTCTCAATAGTGTTATCAGAATATTTAAGTGAGGATATGCCAGCTTTAACGCCATGGCGAAGAGTATACTCTGAAGATGAAAACGGCTGGATGGAGCGTGCAACAAATGCAAGCTCACCGGTGGATAATCGTTGACTAGGAACAATATCCCCCCTGACATCTATCACCATATCCATGCCAAATGATGATGCGGGCGACAGCTTAACCAGCTGATTCTGAACAAAAGCAGTCGTATTAACAACACAGAAAGCAGTTGATTGTTTGGAACTGGTTAAAGCTGTCAACAGGTGATTTACTTGTTCATTGGCAGTATCAATATACGATTTCTTCTTCTTCCAGATATTCTTTACAAAATCCAGATCCGGAGAAATGACACTGTTATGAGCACCCCAGGTATGCTCTGAAAATAGTAAAATATTTGACCAGGTTTTATCCATGATGTCAATATTCACTTTCTGATTAAGCTTCATGGCGTCTAAAACCTCTACCTGTTGCATTCTTTCGGAGGTTCGTCGATACAAGCTCGACTCAAGGGCTGTACTTCCTGTACCATCTGTCCAATATTCAGTTAATTCACCTCGAAACTCGGGAATGATGTCGTGGTACTTCTTCTTAAATGCCTCCATAAAACCCTGCATTGAACTTATTACCAAGCGAGGGTAACTATATTTTTTATTCCAGGCAACCACAGCGTCCGGTAATTCAGGATCCAGCGGACAATTATCTCTCATCGACCAGGTCAGTACGGTTATATCATACGGTAATTTTTTTTCTTCAATATTATCCAGAACCGGAAATAGTGCAGGATCAAGAAAATATTTATACGGATTTCCTGTAATATATGCATTAACAGAAGTTACAGTCAGTGCATCCGGAATCTTACAGCCTTTTAGAACCCAGCCTATGTTATATGGATAACACTGATAATACAATATTTTACTCTCACCATCGGGAGATATCCAATAAAAAGGACGATCTTCTAACTCTTTACGAACACTTCCTGTTCTTCCATCAGGATTGGGCCCCAACAGAAAATATTTTAACCCGGTCAGTTTACTTAACCCTGCAATCCCCCAACTAGCACCAGGAATATCTCCCTGATACATAAATTCAGATGAAAACCCTTTTTCCCGGGATAGTTTATTGGCCAGCGAGAAGCTTTTTAACAATGCTTCAGAAGACATATTACTGGTGTTGACGTTCAAATAACAGGAACCGAAATGAATCCAGCCCTTTTTTACCGCATCCCAAAGTCGATCTTTTTGCTTATCGCTTGCCGTTTTTAGATATTCGTCGAGCACCCACATAACCTCCACATTCCATTTAAATTTTGCCTCTTCAGGGTAATTAATTGTTCGTTCGGCTAAATCGATTGCGTCGTCAATATTTTGCACATGCAGCTTTGCTACGTTATCCTGTAAATCAGTGTAACCAACATCTACGTGAGAGTGTGGGGTTAAATAAACTGTCCATTTCCTGGCAGGTTGCACGATTGCAGAAGAAGTAAAGATATTACGTTTGGTTTTTAACGACACCTCAAGCATGGTAGGCTTTGCTATGTCGTCTCCCGGAAGCGCCAGTTCAATCAGGTTGGTCGGAGCAGTTGAATAATCGATATTTTTAGTAATTTTTTTACCATTAAACAAAATTTCTAATAGACAGGCTTCTTTACAGACACCTCCTAAAAGTTCTAACCTTGCCATTCGGGCTTCACCTCCGTCAGGAAGTCTTAAGTAGGCAGGTGTAGGAACCAGTTGTATCGAATTAAAATTCAATTCGGCATTCACTGCTTCATCCGGTATGGTTGGAAAAACAAATAATTCATCTGTTTTTATACCAGATTGAACCGCACTCGTGGACTGTATTTGTCCAACAACAACTAAAACCGGAAATATAATAAATGTAAGTAAATAAATTATTAATTTCATTATGGATGATTTAACACTAACAATTCAAAATATTTTCAAGACAAATTATCTATAACATTAAGTGCAAATGCATAAGCTCCCAAGGCAATCGCCTTACTGGCTCCTAATTTTGAAATGGCGATCCCAATAGATTTATTGGAGTTGTAAAAAACATATTCATTGCTATCGGGAACTTTTACTTTTGTAGTGGATTCTCTTAAAAATGAATTTATTTTATCATCACTATCAAGATAACATGCCTTCATTTCAAGTCGAGGAAAGATTTCACCACTAAGCTTTCCAATTGTACTGTTGAGCTCTGCCATCAGTGCCGGCATAAAGTACTTAGCTGCACCAGTTAATCCACCGCCAATGACTATCATTCCATCCACCATTGACACGGCATGAGCTATGGTATCGCCGGCTTGCTCTCCCATTTCAGTAAAAGCATGCAGTGCTGCTTCCCTGTTACCTGTCCTCAAACCCTCCGCTACTTCAAATATTTCCTGGGATGATAAATCAATTCCCGACAAGCCCGACTTTTCGCGATACATTCGCTGAATAGCAGCAATTCCTACACTTTCCTCAGTGATACATCCTGGGAACTTTTTATGTCTAAACATCCAAACATCTCCTCCTGAACCGTTATCACCCAGGTGAAGCCTCCCGTTTGTTACAAAACCACCTCCAAAACCTGTTCCTAATGTTACTCCTAATAAATTCCTAAACCTTCTTGGGCTACCTGCATCGGAAAATTTCTGATTGATTTCGGGGAGAATACCAGCAATGGATTCACCGTATGCAAACAAATCACCGTCATTATTTATAAACACGGGTATACTAAACTTATTCCGAAGATACGGACCGAGTGCGACACCTCCTCTGAATGCTTTCAAATTTGGCAGGTCGCCAATAATACCGTTGACGTAATCTGCAGGTCCCGGAAATGCAAAACTAATTGCAACCGGAGCTTCCGGTAATTGGTGCAAAACCCGGGTAAATCCATCCACCAGAACCTCTAGGCATTTGATAAGATTATCGGCATTCGATGGCAATTTAACAGGCTCCACCACTGTCTGATTTGCTTGTATTGCAGAGAAAATAAAGTTGGTGCCCCCGGCATCCAGCGTCATTACTATTCTTTTATCTGAATGATACATAGTTATATTATTACAATCTTTGAGGTGAGTCCATTTGTGGTTTTCAGAAAATAAATACCCTTACCGTATTGGCCTAAATCAATTTTGTCGATCTTTTCACCAACTATGTTGGCTATTAGTTTGCCTGTAATGTCACGTATCGTAAGTTCATTGGTCAGCACCTCCGGAAAAAATACCGTTCCAGAGCTTGGATTCGGATAACATTGCAGCAATTGTTCGCTGTTCAGCGTATCTACAGCAGTGGTCGTGTTTACTATTTGTTTCCAATTTCTTGCAACCCTGCATAAATAATCAAATTCATTCAGCGTCACAAACACATATCCCTGTGCTTCCATTTTATCCTTCAGCTGTTTTAATCTTCTTGGACCATAAATCCAACTATAAAACATAGCCTGAATAAAATTACCTCCTGCTCCATAGGTTTTTATTTCATTCTCAAGAAAGTTTACTGCTGATTCATCTTTAGAAGTATCATCCCATGGAATATCCACCATTGGCCAAAAAGTGAGTGTATGATGAACAGTTACACTATCCAGAATTTCACTACCGTTTGCTCCGGTATAGCCAACACGATGCATCCCTGATATGATCGATTTCAGACCCTTCATGGGTTCAATGTAAGTTTTGGCAATCTGCTTGTCGGTTGTGGTCCACTTTGACCCGGGATGTGTATAAAGTCCCATCATGTCCATGTCCAGCATTTTCATATTCTCGGCTGTGATGCTGAAATAATCTCTCTTATTCTTTGCCGGATCTACCGTCAAATCGCAATAACCTTCAAACGGATAGCAATATCCTGCGCCTGATATCGAACAAAAGAAAAAATCATTTTCAGTTGCAGTATCATAAAGGTATTTGGTAAGTCCCGGCAACAAATATTTAACAGAGGGGGTGATGCCATAACTAATAGGTACCTGACCTCTGTAAGGGTCGCTCCATTGCCGCTGATTCAAACCGTATTGTAAATAAGCCGGAGAATCACCACTCTCAATCATAATTAAAGCAACATATTTTTTGGACGGATCATACGTTTTATATTCCTTTGCTCTTACTTTCGTTTGCTTGTAACTAATCTGTTTGTTATTTATAGCCGTGTGAAAACTATAATTTCCAACCCAGGTATTTACGAGTGTGAATTTTCCGTACCTCCCTGCTAGTTTAACACCTGCATATTCTTCATAACCTGTACTCTTTCCGCTATCATCCACTCCCGGCCAAAATCCTAACACCGGGATATTTGGTGGGGTTGTACTCAGTAAATTAATTATTTTGCTTTCTAGAGCAGTATTATAATCGGCATCTGCCGTCCCGGGCAACCAAAAGGTAGGAACTTTATGTTGAATTAAATAATCGCGGTATACATCATGCATATAATACCGGTCGGCAACAGACAGAAATGATTTCGATTGCAAAGGCAACACATTCTGCTCATACCATGTATATGCCGACAATGCATCCGGGAAATTAAAGTTTCTGAGGTCTTTTATGTCGATTTCCGATCCTAAATGCCGTTTAAATAAGGTTAACATATCAGGTGAGATAATCACGCGATCTTCAATTCCCGCAATATTACTGGCAACGTTGACTGTAAATCCTTTTGTAGGATCAAAAACAACAGCGCCTTTGAAATATCTTTTAAAATTCTTCAGCAATGTATAAATATTCGTATATGCTGTGTCATTTTTAATAATTCCCTGTTCCTTATACAAATCCAACAACCATCGTGATTGTCTCTCCAACAAATATATCCGTGCAGTATCGCGGTTTACTAATCCCTGTAATGAAACAGCAGCAAGTCGTACCCCCTGTGAAACGCCTTCGTAACTAAATGTTGCTACCGATTCAGAATAGCCCGGTGTTTGAGGCAAGTAATTAACACTTGCCGAAACAGATGCCTTTGAAATCATAGCAACTGTGGTTAACCACACTATCAGAAGGAAACTAGTCTGCTTTGTAATTTTCATGAGATGACGATAAGTTTATTAATGACTTGAATTTTTCATCACGCTACTTTTTTGTAGCGTGATGAGGAAATGTGCTTATTGGACAATAATTTTCGAAGTACCCTGGACTCCGTTATAATTTCGGAATGATACAATGTAAACCCCGTTGGATAATGGTTGTAAAGGTAAAGATTTGTCGTTTAAAACCCATTTTTGAGATATAGCCCTACCTGACAGGTCGGTTATAATTACTTTACCACTCAGCGATTCCGTAAATAAAAGTCTGGAGTTTGATCTGTCATACATAACAGTAAGATTATTTAATCTATTTTCATTTATCGAAGTAGTTGATGTAACTTCATAGGCACCACAGTCCTGATAATTTGATTTGCGGGCAACTCCTCTTGCATCGTAAGGTGCCCCTACAGGTTCGGCAATAAACTCAATGGCCAGATTATCCTCAAATGTACTACCTGTTAACTTTATGGTTCTTACTTTACCGCCGTTATCTTTAAGGTATGGCACTCCGGCATTCAATTCCACTTTAATATCGGTTCCAGCTACACAATTACCAACATTAGTAGTAGGATCATAGTCGATATGTTCAATTCCTTCCTGTACATTTATAGAGTTGGTCGATAAATTGTATGCTACGTATGCAGGTTTTGGGTAGCCATTCGGAATGACAATACCACGACTTTCATAGAATAAGTTACCAATATAACTTAGTTTATTAGGCCACCCACTATTAGGAATTAAAAATAAGTCTCCGACATTATCGTTACCTCTGTTTGATGCAAAGGTATTGTTTTTAAACCCAATTTTAATATTGCCATAATTAATCGCTATCGTTCCTCCCAATCCGACATTGTTTTTGCCATTGTTAAAAAATGTACAGTTTTGAATTAGCAGCGAGTCTCCGACAGCACTTCCGTTGTCGAGAATAATGGCATCACCCCAGCCATTATTTACAGCTCCATTGCCTTCAAAAGTACTGTTTTCAATTAGACCCACACCTCCAAGATTCGAAAGATAAATACAACCTCCCACTGCACCTGCTTTATTGTTAACAAATTCGCAATTTCTGATAGTGAATTTCAGTGTGTTTTGAATTAAGATAGCACCTCCGTTACTACTCGTATTCATATCTTTGAAGCGAACATTCTCAAAAGTACATTCAGGTGCCAGGTATACAAAAAAACCAGCTCCAGGTTCATTAGACTGGGTACCTCCCTGAATAGTTAAATCAGTGATGGTGAATTTTTTTTCGTTTGCAAAGCTGACAAAAATCCGGTTTGTACCAGCCGATCTGATAATAGTATTATCCTGACCGTTACCTTTAATTGTAATTTCCTTTGAAAGTGTTATTTGTTCTGTGGAAAAATCTCCCAAAACATCTAAAACATCACCGTCAACAACGGACGCATTTTCAATCGCACTTTTTATGGAAGTGAAATCTACGCCCGCACCGGCGATTGTTCTTACTGTCCATGTTTTTGCAAAAATTGTTAGCACAATGAACAAGCATACGATAGTAAAAGTTGTTTTTTTCATGATCTAATAAATTAATGATTAGTAAATAAGTAAATTTGATTTGTATGTTATTATTTTAATACCCCGGGTTCTGAAAAAAGCCAATCTGATTTGTCGATCTGTCTATTTGAGTTTGCGGAATCGGAAAAAGATAATTGTCTTCATCAATTAATCCCTGCGCATAATCGCCCGGTATTACAGGTTCCAGATATTTCTGTATCAACATTCCAGTACGGGCCAGATCGAACCACCGAATACTTTCGTAGCAAAGTTCCAGTTTCCTTTCCTCCAGTATTTTTTCAAGTGTAAGTGAAGAGATGGTATAATTCCGAAATTCAGGAGTCTCATTTTCAGAAATTGGCCGGCCACTTTCATCAACACCCCTGGCTCTGTTTCTAACCAGGTTTATTGCATCGACACCTCTCTGAGTAGCAACTCCTCCATTTGCTTTCAGATTCGCTTCTGCATACATCAACAACACATCGGCATACCTTATCACTGCAAAATTCATTGGCAGATTAGACCAATCGGTATACGGCACTTTCTCATTTAATTCTCCTGCTTTAAACCGAAACTTTGTAATCCCCATCCACGATTGTACTACACCATTTGTTCTGCCTTCAAGTGGATCAAAATATCGTTTCATAGAGTCGGGCTCCTGGTTATAATCCAGGTAATAATTTACCAGATTCCAATCTCTTCTGCGGTCTCCTTCGTGATATGATTCCCACATATCTGTAGTATAATGAATCTGGCATAAGCCGGAACCATTGGTATACATGTCTCGTTCGAACTGAAATGGGAAGCTCATCACGCCGTACACTTTCAACCAATACGAACCGGATGGAGTCAATGGTGCGAACTGAATCTCCCATAAATTCTCAGGAATCTTATTTTTATTAGCTACAAGGAATACATCTCCATATTTCTTTTCCAGGGAAACAACGCCAATTAGTGAACCCAGTACCTGCTCGGCTTTAAGGTATAACTGTTGAGTACTTTCAGCAAGTGCACCATAACCATAGTCCGGCTTTTCTGCTTTAGTCATTAATTTATCTATTACACCAGCCTCCTTAGAGGAAGCCATTGTCAGATAAACCTTACCTAGCATAGCTTTAGCTGCCAATTGCGTTAACCTGCCGGGTTGATTTGGATAGTTGGAGACACTGAGGATTCCGTCTCCGACTGCAAATTCCAGATCTGAGATGATTGCAGCATAAACATCCTTCAGTGGACTCCTGGGCACACCGTTATCCACCGATGTAGTTTCCTCTAAAATCAAAGGTACCGGCCCCATCGTTTGTGCCAGGCGGAAATAAGTCCATGCCCGCAAAGCCCTCGCTTCACCCACAACCGTATTTACGAATTCATTTGACACATTCGGAACCCGTGGTGCACGGTTGATAATCGTATTTGCTCTGGCTATTAATTGATAGTGATAATTATACCAATTGGAAATAGCTGTGTGATTGGAAGTCAGATTATATTTATAAAACTGATTAAAAATCTGCATATAATACTGAGCCACACTTTCATCGGTACCTAACTCACCAATAAATGGTTCATAAGCTTTGTAGAGCGTATAATAGCGTTCGTATACCCCCAATAATCCAGTGGTTAGACTGGCTTCATCAACGTAAAAATTATTGGTTGTACGAAAATCAAGCGGTTTTTCAGTCAGGAAATCTTCGCAGGACATCAATATTGTTATAGCTAAAAAAACCATATATGCTATTCGTTTGTTTTTCATCGTAGTATTCATTTAAAGAGTTAAATTGATTCCAGCAGATATTGTCCTGGCTCTGGGATAGGAGAAATAGTCGAGTCCCGGCATCAGAAATGACGCAGCCCCCTGCGAGTTATTTACTTCCGGATCGTATCCTGTATAGTTGGTAATTAAAAACAAGTTACTTCCTGTCGCAAAGAACTTTAAAGCAGACAATTTCAGTTTTGAAGTAATTGACTGAGGCAAGGTATATGAAAAAGTCAGGTCTGCCATACGCAAGAAAGAACCATCCTCAATCCACAAGTCTATTGGAGTTTCATCGATATTTTTACCCATTATAGCAATTGGAAACCGAGTTCCGGCATTTCCCTCCATAAACAACTCACCTCTTTCTTTAGTTACAGGATCGTAATTATACAATGTAGGTCTCCATCTGTCAACTGTTTCAGCAAATGCATTGTCGAAACTAAATCCACTCTCCAGTCGGTATCTGTTAGCATTGTAAATTTTGTTTCCATATGAAAACTGAAAGGTAAAATCAACTGAAAGTCCTTTATATGAAAAATTATTGGATATTCCGCCGGTGAATAAAGGCTCTCCATTGCCCAGTATTTGTCGATCTTCAGCTGTTCGTTTACCATCATTATTCAAATCAACATACTTAACGTAGCCCGGTTTTGCTCCCTCCGATGCGACCAATTTTCCATCAGTAATGGCCTGGTCGATTTCTCCCTGCGATTGCCATATACCATCTGTTTTATATCCATACCAATTACCAATTGCTAATCCTTCCTTCAAATATCCCTGACCCAACCCGAGGTATCCAACATTTACCAATTGCCAGTCCTGATCACCCAATTTTATTACTTTTGAAGCGTTGTGACTGATATTGAAATTAATATCCCACTTAAATTTTCTTGTTTTTATTAGATTACTGTTGATATTCAGTTCGATTCCTCTGTTTTGAATGCTTCCAATATTCTGAAGTGCTATATCAAATCCGGTGTAGGAGGGTATTGGTACGTAATACAGTAAATCTCTTGTCAATCGGTTGTACAAATCAACACTCAGGTTGAATCTATCGTCCCATACCCCAACATCAATTCCG
Source organism: Paludibacter sp. (assembly GCA_034002585.1). GTDB lineage: Bacteria > Bacteroidota > Bacteroidia > Bacteroidales > Paludibacteraceae > Paludibacter. Next base: position 3,859 of record JAVFAG010000040.1, on the reverse strand, counting down.
AAATTGTATTCTTCGGTTGTTTCCCATTTCAGGTTTTCGTTTGCAATGCGTGTAAAAAAACTGATCAGGCTGTTGGTGGCGCCATCAATACTTACGTTCCAGGTTCCTACGGTAGGAAGAGATTGATAGGAAGGAATCGCTTGCTTTCCTGAAATTCCCCAGCTGGATCGCAGTTTAAGGTTGGAAAACACATTTAAATCCTTCATAAAATTCTCTTCTGAAATTCTCCAGGCTGCAGCAGCCGAAGGAAAATAACCCCATTTATTATTGGCTGCAAAGCGAGAAGCACCATCCGCCCGGAGCGTGAATTTCAGTAAATATTTATCCGCAATATCATAATTTAAACGCGAAAAGAAGGAAGCATTTGTTTGTTTAATAATGGTAGAAGTTGGTATCTGAGGATCTGTGCCCTGACTAATTCCATAAATCCCCAAATCCTCGAGCTTAAATCCTCTGTTTTCTGTATTTAACCATTCAGAAATAACTTGCTCAATTGAATTCCCGACCAGCACATTTAACTTATGAATTTTATCAAACGTATTACTGTAATTAATTACATTTTCATTGTTTAATCGTTCCGATTTGCTGGTTCCAATAAAGGCCCTGCCCCCGAATGCCATTCCTTGTGCTACATTACCAGGGTAATATTGTTTATCACTTTGGGCAAACAGGAAATAACCTCCTGTAGATCTGATGGTAGTGTTTTTAGCAAGATTGATTTCCAAACTACCATTAGTAAGAAATGAATAATTATCAGAATTATTGGTAATCAGATTGGCTTGTGTTACAGGATTTACCACTGAGAGCGCAGCTGATGATTCTCCCGGAAGTAAATCGGTTTGACTGAAATTGGACGGCCGAATCGGAGCCTGGGTGAGAGTGTTGTAAATAACCCCTTCTGTACCATTTGCGTAACCCGACTTGAAATTTCTATCCAAAGATGAATTCAGTGTAAAATGTACCTTCCCGGATAATTCCTGAGAGAAATTAGCCCTTGCGGAATAATTTTCATAGTTTGTTTTTATCATGATCCCTTCCTGTGACTTATAACCCAACATCACAGCGTAAGTATTTCTGTCTCCTCCACCACTGATGTCAATTCGGTAATCCCGGATCGCCGCATCACGAAGCATTTCCTGCTGCCAGTCAGTATCATACTGAATTGGCTTATCTCCATTGAAATAATCAGTATAAGCAGCCTTCTTTGATATTACATAAAAGTTTCCTTCTGTATCCTGATAAAAATTATATGCAGTTGGTTTGAATGATGTTGGTTTCCATTTCGCCTTTGGAACATAATTTAATGAAAAGAAGTAGCTTTTATCGACAAACTCTGCACTATTCATCATATCCATAAGGTTAACCGCTGTTTGCACACCTCCCATGGCATACATATTGACCCTGGTATGATCTTTTTTGCCCTTCTTTGTTGTGATTAAAATTACTCCATTTGCACCCCTTGATCCATAAATGGCAGTAGAAGAAGCATCCTTCAGGATATCAATTGATTCTATATCACCAGGACTTACATTGCACATATCGGCCAGAAAACCATCAATCACATACAATGGATTGCTATCACCACTTAGAGAAGTAGTACCACGAATGTTTATTGATTGTGAAGAACCGGGTGCTCCATCAGAAGAGCTAACTCTGACACCACTTACTTTGCCTTTTAGTACATCACCAATCGATAGCACCAACCGATCTTCAGCCACATCCGATTTTAAACTGGACACCGCGCCGGTAATATCAACCTTTCTTGTAGTTCCGTAACCCACTACAACTACTTCGCTTAACGATTCTACTGACTCTCTCAGAATTGCATTCAGGACTTTACCGGTAACGGGCAATTCAACTTTTTCATAGCCAATATATGAAAATATGATAATACCCTTTAATTCGGGAATCTCAAGTGTATACTTTCCATGCAAATCTGTAATTACACCCTTGTTTGTACCTTTTACAACAACCGACACTCCCGGTAAAGGGCTACCATTATTCTCCGTAACAGTACCGGAAATTTGAAGAGACTGTGAATTTGCTTTTATGCACAAAGCCATTAAAAACAACACTATCAGGTAGTGGAATTTCTTTGTCATGATTTTTTCTGTTTTTAGATTTAAAGTATTGTTAGTCTTAGTGTATTTCTAAGCTTTGTGTCGTACATAGGCCTTTATAGTCGCACATTGCGTTCCTTCGCTTTTCCCGTACGGACGAATTGTATATTCGCCTACTGCCGCCGGAACAATGAATGTTTCGGCATAGTGCACCAGAAAAGGTTGAAACGCGTTTGTAGGACTTTCCACCAAAGCTTCTGCTCCTTCTACCAGGTTCAGTACATTTACACTGTCGTTGGTTTGATGCAGTGTTTTTTTTGTAAACCAATGCCTGCGGGTTTCAATAAATTCGTTTTTGTGCAAACCGGTGCGTTCCTCACGCCAACCATCACCTTCAGCAATCAACTCTGTTTTATTAATCAGGTGCTCCTGACAATATTTTGTGTCACGTGTCCAGTCGATAACATTGGATCCGTGTTCGATATTGATAGCACGTGGCTCACCATCCATTCCCAGCCGGCCCCAATCGTATAACTTAAAAGTGAAAATATAAGGCGTAGCACTAATTTCCAGCACCATACCGTTTATTCCCGAACAATGAATGGTACCGTTAGGAATAAGGAAATGGTCGTGTTTTTTTGCGTTAAAAACATTTATGTACTTTTCGGCTTCAAACACTCCTCCGGTATCCTGAGCCTGCTGCAATTCATCTATCATTGCTTCGGAATCTATTCCTGTTTTTAAACCCAGGTACACTGTGGCATCGTCCTTAGCATCCAGCATATAGTAGCTTTCGTCCTGGGTATAATTCATTCCGAAGTTTTCGCGGATATACTGTGTGGTGGGATGTACCTGTAAACTCAGATTGCCTCCATCAATTGTATCCAGAAAATCGAAACGTATTGGGAATTCTTTGCCAAAACGAGACTCAACAGGCTCGCCCAGTAATTCTTTACTTTTGTAGAAAACCAGATTTATACTGGGCATCTCGAAAATTTCGTTTTTTATTTTGAAAAGCAAACTGTTTTCCTCAGGCACACCATCAAACGCCCATGCATAATTGGGCTTCGAAGGGTCGAGTCCGCATACATCCTTCATCCATTGCCCTCCCCAGGGACCAGGATCAAAATACGGCACTGTTCTGAAGGGAGACTGCACAACTTTCGCCATACCATCTAACAAAGTTTGGTTATGAATCATTTGTGGCTTGTTTGCTCTGTTGGAATCCAACCAATAATCGGCTTTATGAAATAACTGTTGTTTCAGTTTATCACAAATTCGCCAATCCACAAAAAATCCACGCTTGTATTGCAGACCAGGGGCTTCATCGGCATTATGAATTCCTAAATTATTGATTTCATTTTTACGCTGCCTCAGTTGAATTTCCCATCTTGACATATCGGCATACACCAAACAGTCGGGCTTTTCTGCTAGTAAAGCGGCTGCATGGCCGTAAACAATAACTAATCCGGAAGCATTTTTTATTTTTTCTCTTACAGCTTCGACCTTATTCTTATCCAGCAATGTACCGTAAGTCAATCGGGTGATATAACCGAAAATAGCATCGTCGGTTACATCAGGGTAGGTTATCTCCCGAATTCTATTTTCCGAGAGGAATACATCCTCCGAATTAATAAACAACTCAGGATTTAACGCTTTGAAACCATTTATCAGCTCATTGTGATACACGCCCTGGTAACATTCAATGACCAAAACAAAGTGTTTACTTCTCTTTGTCTGAATGTTCGATTTTATCTCTTCAATAATTGATTCCCAGCCAGTAAATATTTCTCCTTCTA
>JAVFAG010000039.1:24296-28817 GCA_034002585.1 Paludibacter sp. | reverse complement strand
TTTTACCATATAAAAAGTGAATTAAGGAGGATAAACATGGCAGTAACTTACATGACAGCGGAAGGTTATAAAAAACTGTTAGAAGAGCTCAACGAAATGGAACGTGTGCAACGTCCGGCAATTTCAAAACAGATTGCTGAGGCCCGGGATAAGGGGGATCTTTCGGAAAATGCAGAGTACGATGCTGCAAAGGAAGCTCAGGGGCTGCTCGAAATGAAAATTTCACAGTTGAAGGAGATGATTGCATCAGCACGCATGATTGATGAATCGAAAATTACGACAACTGAAGTGCAGATACTGAATAAGGTTCAGATAAAGAACCTGAAAACCGGTCAGGTGATGACCTATATGATTGTTTCGGAAAGCGAAGCCAATCTCAAAGAAGGGAAATTGTCGGTTACAACCCCAATTGCAAAGGGACTTCTTGGTAAAAGAGTGGGCGAAAAGGCTGAAGTCAGGGTGCCTTCCGGTTTGATGGAATTTGAAATTATGAATATCTCAATCTGATACGGCTATGACTATTTTTTCAAAAATCATTCAGGGTGAAATTCCTTGTTTCAAAGTGGCAGAGGATGATCGTTTCTTCGCCTTTCTGGATATTCGCCCAATGACCAAAGGACATACGCTGGTTGTTCCCAAACTGGAAACCGACTATATTTTTGATTTGCCGGATGATTTGTTGGGCGATATGATGGTGTTTGCTAAAAAAGTTGCGAATGCGATCAGCTCTGTGGTTCTCTGCAAAAGGGTGGGAGTGGCTGTTCTTGGAATGGAAGTGCCCCATGCTCATATTCATCTGGTTCCACTGCAGCGTGAGTCGGATTTGAGCTTTGAACGTTCTCCTCTTAAAATTTCGAAGGAGGAAATGTCAGAATTATCCGTACAACTCCAAAACGCATTTGAAAAAACAAAATAGGATTGCTGTATTAGCCGGGAAGGCTATCATGAAACAAAAAAAGGGTGCTTTCAACAGGCACCCTTTCTTGTAGGTTCAAATCAAATTCTCAATTATTTCTTTTTGATAATAATGGCTGTACGTGCCGGCAGGTATAACTTCAACCATTCTTTACCACTTTCGTGAACGGGTTCGCGGAGAGTTATATGTCGGATACTTTCGTCGATACGATCGAAACCTCCATATCTGCTGCGATCGGTCGAAAAAATAGTTTCGTATTCGCCTTTATCAGTAAGGATCCCATAGCCGGTAAATGATTTTTCGCCGTTGAAATTGAATACGAAAATATATTCACCCCGCTGATATGCAACCACTTGATCGCCTTCTTTGTCCCATAACTGATAGACCGGTAATTTATTGAAATCCTGAATACTATTTATCAGATGTATCATTTCACGGTCGAATACTCCAAGATCGTGGTACAGGAATCGTTCGTTATCCACAAGCGACCATTGACGACGGGCGTATTTATGCGACCATCCATTCCCTTCTCTCGGGAAATCAATCCATTCGGGATGACCGAACTCATTGCCCATGAAGTTGAGGTAGCCTCCGTTGATGGTGGTAGCGGTAATCAGTCGGATCATTTTATGCAAAGCTACGCCTCTGTCTACATTAAAAGTAGTGTCGCCTTTCTGCATATGCCAATACATCTCGGCATCGATAAGTCTGAATATTATGGTTTTATCTCCCACGAGTGCCTGGTCGTGACTTTCGGCATAGCTGATGGTTTTTTCATCTGCTCTCCGGTTGGTCAGTTCCCAGAAAATATGGCCTGGTTTCCAGTCTTCATCGCGTACTTCTTTAATGTATTTTATCCAGAAATCGGGAATACCCATCGCCATTCGATAATCGAAACCAATACCACCATCGTTAATAGGTGTTGCCAGACCAGGCATTCCACTTACCTCCTCGGCAACTGTAATTGCATTTGGATTTACTTCATGAATCAATTTGTTGGCCAGGGTAAGATAACATATCGCATCACCATCCTGATTCAGGTTATAGTACGAACCATAATTGCCAAAGTCTTCTCCCAAACCATGGCTTCGGTACAACATAGAGGTAACTCCATCGAAACGGAACCCATCGAATTTGTATTCTTCCAGCCAGAATTTACAATTGGATAGCAGGAAGTGAACCACAGCGGGCTTTGCGTAATCGAAACAAAGCGAATCCCATGCCGGATGTTCGCGACGGGCACCTCCGTGAAAATATTGATAGGGTGTGCCATCGAATCGTCCCAGCCCTTCCACTTCGTTTTTCACAGCATGAGAATGAACAATATCCATAATCACTGCAATTCCCTGATCATGCGCTTCATCAATCAGCTGTTTCAGCTCTTCGGGAGTGCCAAAGCGCGACGATGCTGCGAAAAAGTTTGAGACGTGGTATCCAAACGAACCATAATACGGATGTTCCTGTATGGCCATAATCTGAATACAGTTGTAACCAGCCCGGATGATACGGGGAAGTATGTTGAGCCGGAACTCGTTGTAGGTTGAAACTTTTTCTTCACTCCCCGACATTCCGATATGGCATTCGTAGATCAGCAGAGGATCTGTTGTAGGTTTAAATACCTTGTGTTTAAACGAATAGGGTTTTATGGGTTGCCAAACCTGAGCACTAAAGATTTTTGTTTCGTCGTCCTGAACCACGCGACGTGTCCAGGCCGGAATTCGTTCACCACTTCCGCCTTCCCATTCCACAAGTAGTTTGTAAAGCTGAGTGTGTGCCAACGCATAGTCGGGCAGTTTCAGCTCCCAAATCCCGTTCTGTAGTTTTTTTAGCTGGTAATCAGGGTGCTTTGTCCAGTTGTTGAAGTCGCCAATCAGGTAGATTGCAGTAGCATTGGGAGCCCATTCACGGAACACCCATCCATCGGTCAGACGGTGTAATCCGAAATAGAGATAGCCTGAAGCAAAATCTGAAAGTGATCCGTTCTCTTTCAGAAGTTTACGTTCGGTTTCCCTGAAGTACTCGTACCTGCCGTAGATGGCTGCTGCATAGGGCTCCAGATACGGATCTGATTTAATGATGGGTAAGATTTCCATAGGTTGAGGGGTGTCAGACACGTACCTTTATAATAATTTTTTTATGCGGACCTTCCACAATTCCGGGCTGGTGCCCATCTTCGGGAAAGAAAATTGCAAATTCAAGAGGTTTTAAATCCAGAAACAGAGTGGCTGCATCCGCAAAAAATGCACAATCCTTGTCTGCATTGTAAGCTTCTGTAGATTCACTCAGTTTATCAAGGGCTTTCCATCCGAAGCGTTCGGTTTTATTTACAGGTACCTGTATGTCGATAAAATTACGGTGAACTTCCATGATGGCAGTTTCAGTAGTATTTCCTTTTATTTCAACCACATTTGCCCACATATCATCTCCATCGAGTACCACTTTCCCCAGAGGAAGTGCTGCTAAATTTTCGGTGTTGAGAAATTCGAAAGCTTTTGCAAAACGTGGATTCAGCGAACTGTACTTCGAGCCGTTTTTTACATCATCTACAATCATAATCGGTGTTTATTTTGAATTTACTGTTTATCAGAGTTTAGTTTCATCAACGGTATAGTTTAGGAATTTGTTCAGGGGATAGGCTGCTTTAAAGATACCAGCTACCTCTTCAACAAAACTGGCACTGCTTAATATTTCCCCGGGAAGAGTATATTCCACCATATAGTGTTTCAGCTTTACTAATTCTGCACCCGGAAAATCGGCTGGAAAACCCCGCGGAACAGTTTTTAGTTTATCCTCATCGTAAAAACCCCGGAACCATTTTGTAAATTCCGGTTCGGAAATTATTTGGTTCAATTCGTCAAAATTATCGTAAACGCATTGCCGAAGGGCTTTTAACAATGGTGGAGGTGGACACCACACGCCTGTGGCAACAAAACTTTTACCTGGTTCGAGGTGAAGATAATACCCTCCACGTACACTTTTTCGACCTCCATTTGCAGCTATAAAAACACCATAATGATTCTTGTAAGGTGTTTTATCGTGTGAAAAACGGGTGTCGCGATAAATTCTGAAAACACAGTCCTTAGCCTCTACATGTGCAAGGTCGGGATCAAATTTCACAATTTCACGGATCAGTTCCGTGCTGATCATCTCAAAATAACGACGGCTAGTGTCGTATCGATCTTTATTCTCAGCAAACCACTCGCGGTTGTTGTTTTGAACCAGTTCGCCGATAAATTCAAGGACCTGAGGTATGTTCATAGGATATTGTCAGAGTTTCTGTACCACAAAAATAGCTTTATTTTTTGATATATGGCTTTGTTGGTTTAAAAAAAAGTAATTCGCCCGTTTTTTGGAAAAAAATTGTAATTTTGCAGGCTCATATTGAATTTGAATAAGATGAAAGATAAAATTCAGGCATTGCTTGCCGAAATTGATGGATTGAAAGCAGCCAGCAGTGTTGAACTGGAAGCACTTCGGGTGAAATACCTGAGTAAAAAGGGCGAAGTTTCGGTGTTGTTCAATGATTTCAGGGAAGTGCCTAACGAATCGAAACGCGAAGTAGGGCAGCTGTTGAACGAGTTGAAAACCAAAGCTCAGGATAAACT
>JAVFAG010000039.1:0-24196 GCA_034002585.1 Paludibacter sp. | reverse complement strand
TGAAATACCTGAGTAAAAAGGGCGAAGTTTCGGTGTTGTTCAATGATTTCAGGGAAGTGCCTAACGAATCGAAACGCGAAGTAGGGCAGCTGTTGAACGAGTTGAAAACCAAAGCTCAGGATAAACTAACCAGTCTGAAGGACGAACTTGTTGCTTCTGCCGAACAAAGCGAGATGTTGGATTTAACCCGTACTGCTGAACCTATAATGTTGGGTACACGTCATCCGCTCAGCCTTGTGAAGAATGAAATTATCGATATTTTTTCCCGAATAGGTTTCACTATTGCTGAAGGACCTGAAATAGAAGATGACTGGCATGTGTTTGGTGCTTTGAATTTTCCACCGGAGCATCCGGCCCGGGATATGCAGGATACTTTCTTCATAGAACAAAACCCTGATGTAGTGCTGCGTACACATACCTCATCGGTTCAATCGCGCATCATGTCGGTTCAAAAACCTCCTCTCAGAATGGTGTTTCCCGGAAGGGTGTACCGCAACGAAGCCATTTCGTACCGGGCGCATTGTTTTTTTCATCAGGTGGAAGGTTTATACATCGATAAGGATGTATCGTTTGCAGACCTGAAACAGGCCCTGATGTATTTTGCGCAGGAAATGTTTGGTCCTTCTACTCAAATTCGTTTACGACCTTCTTATTTTCCATTCACTGAGCCCAGTGCCGAGATGGATATTTCCTGTAATCTGTGCGGAGGTAAGGGTTGTCCGTTTTGTAAACACACGGGTTGGGTTGAAATTTTGGGCTGTGGCATGGTGGATCCTAATGTATTGGAGAACTGTGGTATCGATTCAAAAGTGTATAGCGGATATGCGTTTGGTATGGGTGTTGAACGTATTACCAACCTCAAATACCAGGTGAAGGATTTACGCCTGTTCTCGGAAAACGATGTGCGTTTTCTCCGGCAGTTTGAATCGGCGCATTAAACTACTCCTCAACCAAATTATAAAAACACAAGAGAAAAACACAAGAGGTGTTGCAGTTCTATGCAACACCTCTTGTGTTTTTACTCCACCAATTCTGTATCAGGCTATGCGTGATGCCCTTTTTTCTTCTACTTTAAGCGGATTCGCCGACATTTCACGGTGGATAGCTCTGTTGTTAATTATATCATAAGCCATAAACAAAGCCTGACGGAAAGATTCTTCTGAAGCCATGTTTTTTCCGGCAATGTCGTAGGCTGTACCATGTGCCGGAGAAGTTCGTATAACCGGTAGCCCTGCCGTGAAATTGACGCCCTGATCCATAGATATGGTTTTAAACGGAATCAGTCCCTGGTCGTGGTACATGGCTAAAATGCCATCAAAGCGGTTGAAGTTTCCGGAGCCAAAAAATCCATCTGCCGGATACGGACCAAAAGTTAGTAAGCCATCTTTCTCAACAGCTTGCATAGCCTCCTTAATCATGTTTTCTTCGTTTCCAATAACGCCTTCATCGCCTGCATGAGGATTGAGTCCCAAAACAGCAATGCGCGGACGAACAATGGTGAAGTCCTGCTTCAGCGATCGGTTGAAGATACGTAGCTTTTCGATTATTAGCTCTGCTGTCAGCGTTTTTGAAATTTCTTTTACCGGAATATGTCCGGTTACGACAGCCACACGCATAACATCATTCACCAATAGCATTAGTGCTTTCTGTCCATCTCCCAGATGTTCTTCCAAAAACTCGGTATGTCCGGGAAAGTGAAATTCATCCGACTGAATATTTTTTTTGTTAATAGGGCCTGTAACGATTGCGTCGATAATTCCTGATTTCATATCGACAACCACTTTTTGTAAAGCGGCCAGTGCTGCTTTTCCAGCCTCTTCAGTCGAACGTCCCAAATCCACTTTTAGCTCATCTTCAGTGCAATTAATTAGGTTAATTTTTTTTGGAAGGGCTTCTTCGATGGCATTAATCACGTTTAAATTCACACCCTGAATATCCAGTTGCTTGCGGTGGTAAGCAGCTGCTTTGGAAGATCCATAAATTACAGGAATGAATTCTTCAAATACACGAGGTTCGGCGAATGTTTTCAATATTACCTCATACGAGATGCTGTTCATATCGCCATGGGTAACTGCTATAACAGGTTTATTTGCAAGCATAAAGTTGATTATTTATTGTTGATTGGTATCGGCTACTACTGAAACTTCTTGTAATGCATTGATTTCCTGGGGAAGACGGGTGGTGTACACTATCGCTTCCATCTGACGGATGTGGTTGCGTTTGTTTACTCCGGGCGCAAATACCAGTCCTTCTACAGTAATCACTTTCTTGTTAACTTCATCCACACGGGTATGACTGTAGAACGGTCCACCCATGGAGCCTCCGTTGTACATGCGCCACAAGCCTGCCAGTTCGGCACAATAGGTATCGTTGATGTTGATAGCACGGAAAAACGGCTGGTGGTATTTTAATTCTGTACCCATATACGAACCCTCTAATTCGCCCGGCACATTTGCTTTTAATACGGAGTCGCGGGCAGCAATCAGCCATTCACGCGTAAGCATTTTTTTGTCGGTGTAAGGATAGGAATAGATAATCAGATCCTTTCGGATACGTGCATGATCGTTGGTAATCCAATAAAAATCAGCTGCTTTTTGGGTTTTCGAAAGCTCTGTCGGGATGTCGATTCGAATGCCAAATTGTTTTTCCACGTCATTCATCACTTTTTTATTGAGGTAGTTCTTACCCAACAGGATTCCCCTCTCACGTTCGCTTTCAAGAAAATAAGTCAGTATTCGTTCACCATCGTTTTTTACAAGTTGCTCCATTACCGAGTCGTTGGCAGCCTGTATTTTTACCAACGATTGGGGTTGTGACCAGGTATTTTTACCAAAAATGATTTTGGGTTGCTCAAACCGTGGGTTAATATCAACTACCAGAATATTACGTGTTGGTTTAACCAAATCACTAAATTCTGAATTGTTTAGTTGCGAAATGTCCATTACTGGTTCAGCCTGTGGGAGATTGAGCATGTCCTGGTTGAACAATGCCACAACAGCTCTGCCTGAAGGTGCTTTCCAGGCGGCATCGTCCATTACAATAAGAATTTCAAATCGGGAACCTGTCGCCGAAGGTAATACGGGACCACTGTTCACACATGAGTTCAAAAGCATTGCCAGAACAATAAGGGGAAGAACGATTTTTTTTAGCATGATCTATTCTTTATTAATATTATTTTTTTACCATAAACAGAAGAATTCGCTGCATCAGCCGATCGCGTTCTTCCTTCTCGATGATTGTTTCGAAAGGGAAGCCCATTACTACAGCTCTTCCTTCTTTTTGCGATACTACAACCGATGCGTGACTACCTCCATTGTACCATCCTGCTATCCGGGACTGTTCTCCTACTGGTTCAAGAATATCGGCCTCCTCCACAAAATAGCTATCCTGGTTGGGATAGATATGATAATTGAGATTGGTCTGCAATTTCAATCCCGACGAGGCCGGACTGTCGAACCGCACCATGCCGAATTGTTTATCTTTGCTATCAACGGGCCGAACTCCCAGCACCTCCTCAATAAAGCGACGGCTTTCATCGTTGGTGTTATACATATCGGAAGCGATGTAAGCCCCACTGACAAAGAGATTGCCTCCCTTGCTCAGATAAGCTCTTATCCTGCGTTGCAAATCTAATGGAAAAGTTTGAAATGCCGGCTCTTTTTTTACATTTCCTAATAATGTTTGTTTTTGTTTGCCTGCAATGTAGTCAACCACACGGTAGTGGTCCAGTTGAATATCTCCACCGGCGATTGCTTCTGAACTGGCAGATACGAATGAATAGCCCGCCCCGCGTATCGATTGACCATGAAGGGACGGATAGTCGAAGGTGTTTCCTTTAATGATTTGGTCTTCGTGTGTTCGTTCACTAGCCCCAAATCCCGGATTGGTGTTGCTTTTGTAAACAGAAGCTGTCGAAAATTCGTACTGCTTACCGATAAAACTGATGTCTTTTTGGTCGGGTACCCCGGCATCTTTGTCGTTTAGGAATCCTGCTAATGTTCCTAAATTAAAATGCTCCGGTCCACTGATTCGGTCGAATCCGTTCACTATCAAAATCTCATCATTGTTGTTAGAACTACGATAAACGGATAGAATTTCGGAAGGGAAGCTTTGTCCTCCGGCATTGACTGCAGTCACTTTGAAGCCATACATAATGCCATTATCAATACTTACTTCAATACTGTCGGCCATGACCACGCGACCGTTATCGAAGCCCTTCTGTTCCTTTCGGGTATACAAAATATACTGTGTTGGCTGAGCAGTAGGTTCCAGGCTATCAGGAGTAGCTTTCCACTTTAATTTTACTTTGTTACGACTGGTAAACTGACTACTGAAACGCCTGACTGGCAGTGGTTGTACAACGTACGACTGTTGGTGCGATGCTGCGAGGTACTTGAGCATCCCTTTGTAGATTGACCTGCTCACTGTAAAACGAAACCGTGGATCGAGTGCGTATTTCATATCTTCAAAATTCTGATGCGAAAGGAGTTCAAGTAACATGGTAGGGACTTCTGGAACGCGTGATTCGCTATACGAACGGTTCCAGATGCCTCTGCGGGTCCAGTCGCTGCGAAAGGTCGATCGAATATCATTCACAATATGGGTTTGAATTAAATCCACTAAATCACGGCCGGCCCAGCGGGAAACGCCGTTGTTATAAAGTGTATCTCCATTGGAATTGTTAACGGTACATATTCCAAGAGTGCCTATGATGGAATCGCCTGTGCGGATTCCGGCGTCGGTGTGAAAGGCAAAAGCCAGATCGACCGGTATTCCCAGACCATAACGCAGGTAATTCACCCAATGTCCGCGCGACTGAAAATCGTCGGAATAGTGATCAGTGTTTTTGGTACGGCTGTACACCGAATCGGGAACCCCCGCCCATTGCAGCCAGTAACGGGCTCCTTCGGTGTAGCGCGGATAGCCACTTATGGAAGGCACCAGCTCATTGTCGCGGTAAATCATAGGTTTGATGCCTGTTACCGAACCCATCCCGCCACCGAACTTTACAGCATCAGCTGTAATAATGTTACCCTCTTCATTACTAACATTGGTAAGCACCACTTTGCTGTTTTTTTTACCTTTTATAAAATGAAAATGACCAAGATAAAGCCAGGTGCTACCGTTAACCTGCTGATTGACTTTGAAACCGGATATTCCTCCTGAATGATGAACAGCATAGTGTGCATCGGTAGTACTGTTGGGTTGGCTTCGATACGATACATACACCGCATACATCCCTTCAACTGGTATGTCGGGTACCCATTCAATGTGACTGCTTTCGTAGCTGTCGGTGGTAGTGAGTGTGTATGCAAAACTGCCACTGAGAAATGGATTTTCGGGATAGGTGTACCAGGATTTAAGATGTGCAAAACCGGGAGTTGCTTTTTTCCAGCTATGCAAATCGTTAAATTCCTTGTATTTAGAACTGTTATTTTTATCGTTATCCACAATTACTTCGTGGGGATTTATGTCACGTTCGCGTGGGATATAAACCTGTGCACCTGCATTTTCGAGCATCGGAGCTAAATAGGGCAACACAAATGAACTGGTAAGCAGGTCTTCCACAGTTTGAAACAAAAGGGGACGCTGCCAACCCCAGGTTGTATCTTTGGCCAGATTATGAAAACCGTGGCTGTTCCACAAGGCAATATTCCGGTTTTGAAGACCTTCTGTAATTTCATACTTTCGATCGGGATGCGCTACAACAGGAATAGTTAATCTTTCAGCTTTGTAAAAACGGTTGCTGTCAGGTTGTTCTCGCAGATAATTGGGAATCAATAATCGAATATCGCGCTGAAAAGCACTGGCTACAATCCGATAGCCGGGATATTTTGCAGAAAGATGACGATTGAGCAATGCATATATCTGATCGACATTCTCTTTCCGAAACGGAATGTGTCCAAAATCTGCATTCGCTGTTACAGTTACTGTATTGGTAGCTTTATCGGGCGTTATCTGCACTCTGCGAATAGTATCGCAATACATATATTGGCGGGCAATAACGGTAATCGAATCACCCAGCATTTTTTCTGGGGATGGTATTCTCGTTCGTTGAGCCGCCAGTTCTGTTGCCAACAGGGCCAGCAGAACCAGAAGTATGTTGCGCAAGCGTGCTTTATGGTTGAACTCTGTGATACTACTTTTCATTATTACCTTGTTCCCGGCCTGAGGCATCCATCCCAAAGTGCAGATTGCGTTCGGCCAGTTGTTTTAATATTAATTTCCAGTCGGTGTTCCAGGGGTCTGTTTTACGCCCGGGTGCAATGTCGCTGTGACGAACGAAAAACTTTACAGGATATCGTTTGCAAATATCTTCTGTCAGGTTAATCAGCGCATCATACTGTGCAACTGTAGGTTGATCAATCGTATCGTTCATCAACTCTATACCAATCGACCGGCTGTTCAGATTGCCGCTTCCGTTGGGCAGTTGACTTGTTCCGGCATGATAAGCCACGTGTTGGTCGGCCACCAGCCGGTAAATATTTCCTTCTCGGTCGATCAGGTAATGAGCTGCAACACCGTATCTGCGGAACTGGGAAATTATTTTTTCCAGGTTGTATTTTTCTACACCCGAAGCGTTAAAAGCCGAATGTATTACCAGTACATCAACGTTTCGTGAAGTCGTTTTACGGTGCCCAAAAGCCACAGGTTTGTTCTTTATTATAAGTGACGGTACTTGAGCAAATCCGCTTATCGAAAGAAATAATATTATTAGTAGTCGTATACTTTTCATACATGTTTCAGAAAATAAGTCCGTGAAAATACATCCAAACGATATAACGGGCAAATTTACCTAAAAGCATTGAAATAGCAACAATCCAGATTCGGCAACGGAAGTAGCCCGACGCAACCGCAATGGCATCACCCACTCCAGGTAAAAAGGAAAAAAAGGCAAACCAGTCGCCGTATTTGTGCAGGTATTGCGTGAACTTTTCGAGTTTCTCCCGTTTGACACGCAGGAACTTTTCTATCCATTCGAGTTTGCCCAGGCGCCCCAGATAATAACAACTCATTCCACCCAGCCAGTTCCCCAGTGTTGCTACAACAACAAGTTTCCATGGATCGAGTCCTCCGATTAATAATCCGGAGAATACCACTTCAGAGCTAAAAGGCACTACGGTAGCTGCCAGAAACGAGGCAATAAATAAACCCAGATAGCCCAGTTCAGCTAAATCGCCCATGTGCTAAAAAAATTAAAATATTGAGTAATAAGATAGGTGATGTTAATCAGAATCAAAAAAATAAAAAGCAGGGAAAAAAAATCAGATTTATGAAGTGTGAAAGGATGAGCCAGTAGCACGGCTACCAGAAAGGCAATCAATGGAAGAAAAAGATGAGCAAAGGGTTGATAAAAAACACAAATCAGAGTGATAACAACCAGTAAAACAGCCAGAATGTAAATGTATTTTCGTGTTTGAACTGAATCATCGAATATTTTGGTTAAAATTACACTGATTGCTAAAAGAGTGATAAGACCTGTGACGCCTCCGTAAATAAACAATGTTAAAAAAGATGATGGCATAAAGAGTGATGGGTGGAGCAACTGTTCCAAATCAGGAGAAAGCCCGGTTGGTATCCCTTTAAACCAATATAAAGCATTAAAAAAAATCCAGGGGATTGCCAGTCCTGATAAGGATGCGAGCCACACCCGAAGCGACATGCTTTTCAAAATGATGTATCCACACCAGATTACCGGAAAAAGTACGATGTAAATCGGCTCATCGAGCGTTAGAAGAGAAATGATGAAGCTTGTCAGAAAGGCATGTTCCACCGCTTTTCGGTTGCGAAACATGTTGAAGAAAAACTCAGTGGCGATTATAAATGCCGTTAAAAATAAATGTGGATAAAGGTCGAAGCGCAAACCTGACCATACTGTTGTAAAAATCAGAAAAAGCAATACCGGAAGAAAACTCTTTACACGAATAATTGCAAAGCGTAATACAAATCGACGAATCAGGATGGAGTTGATAGTTGTCAGTACAACCAGTGCAGGTAAGTGAAAGAGAAGGGGCCACTGCATCTTCCCATATTCATCGGCCGATTCCTGAAATACCGGAAGCAAAAGCAAATGAGCCGTCCAAACCGCTAAAAACAGTATGAGAATCAGAATGAGGGTGGGTATGCCCGGTTTTATGATTGAATTCAGCGAGATTGCTTTCATTGGAGAACTAAAAAAGGGAAATGCGGATGCTTTGACCAGAATCCGCATTTCCGGAGAGAAGTAGTTATTGGGTTACAAAACCTCTTTTGATCAGCAGGGCTGATGGGTTGGGTTCTTTACCACGGAAGTTGAGGTACAGCTGCATTGCTTCTTCCGAATCACCTTTTTCAAGAATATTTGTGCGGAAGGCTTTTGCCACTTCCTGGTTGTAGATGTCGCCCGTTTCAACAAAGGCCTGATAAGCATCAGCATCGAGAACTTCGGCCCAGGTGTAGCTGTAATAACCAGCTGCATAACCACCTGCAAATATGTGATTGAAGTTGGTGCTGCGGTAACGAACGATGATTTCCGGTACCATACCCATAGCATCCATTGACGTTTTTTCGAAGGCCTCGGCATTCAGGTCATCTGCGTTGGTAAGAGTATGGTAATTCATGTCGAGAATAGCAGCTGACAGTAATTCTGTCATTACAAAACCCTGGTTGAAAGTGCCTGCTTTCTGAATTTTTTCAATCAGAGCATCGGGCATTACTTCACCGGTTTCGTAATGTTTGGCGTACGTTTTAATCACTGCCGGTTCGAAGCACCAGTTTTCCATAATCTGAGATGGAAGTTCCACAAAGTCGCGTACCACATTGGTGGCTGAAATTCCGGGATAGGTAGTTTGTGAAAGCAGGCCGTGTAGTCCGTGACCAAACTCGTGGAAGAGTGTTTCCACTTCGTCCATGTTCATCAACGAGGGCTTGTCGGCTGTTGGTTTCGTAAAGTTACCTACATTTACAATTACCGGACGATGGTTTTTCCCGTCTTTAATAAACTGTTCCGTATAGTTGTTCATCCAGGCGCCGGCCCGTTTACCAGGACGTGGGTAATAATCGGTAATCAAAACTCCGATGAGCGAGCCATCGGCATTGGTCACTTCAAAAGCTTCCATGTCGGCATGATACTTTGGTGTGTTTTCCAGTTTTTTAAACTGAAGACCCCACAGTTTGCCTGCCAGGTCGAAAGCTCCCTGACGAACATTTTCCATTTTGAAATAGGGGCGTAAGGCTTCTTCGTCGAGATCAAATTTTAACTTACGCAGTTTTTCAGCATAGAACCACCAGTCCCAGGCTTCTAGTTTTTCGCCCTTTCCTTCTGCATCCATCAATACCTGAAGCTCTGCACGTTCAACTTTTGCCTGATTTAAAGCGGGTTGCCAAACCGACTGAAGGAATTCCATCACCTTAGCTGATGTTTTAGCCATGGTATTATCCAGGATGAAATCGGCCGGAGTGGCGTAGCCCATAAGGTTAGCGCGCTGAATGCGCAACTGCATGATTTTTTTGATGATTTCATTGTTGTCGTTGGCGTTGCCATTGTTACCCCGGTTGGCATATCCCAATAACAATTCCTTGCGGAGCTCACGGTTCTCACCATATTGTAACACAGGAATAAAGCTCGCTTTCGACGTGGTAAACAACCACTGGCCTTCCTTACCTGCTTCTTTTGCAGCGGCAGCCGCAGCTGATTTTACACTTTCGGGCAGACCGGCTAATTCGGCTTCGTTGGTTACGAATTTTTGGAAGGCATTGTTGTCGTTCAACAGGTTCTGACCAAACGTAAGCTGTGCCATACTCAGTTCCTTGTTGATTTCGCGAAGTTTAGCCTTGGCTTCTTCATCGAGGTCGGCACCACTGCGTACAAAGTTTTTGTAATACTTTTCCAAAACGCGGGTCTGTTCGGGATTTAAACCGAGACTCTCACGATTGGTGTAAAGCGATTTCACCCGTTGGAAAATCTTGTTGTTCAGATACAGGTTATCGCCATGTTCCGAAAGCAATGGCGATACTTCATTGGCAATTGCCGATAGTTCTTCGTTGGTTTCTGCTGAATACAAATTAAAGAATACCGATGAAACACGGGTCAGTAAGTCACCACTGAACTCAAGTGCTTCAATGGTGTTGGCAAAGGTAGGCTCTTCGGTGCTGTTGGCTATGGCATCGTATTCAGCCTGTTGTTGTTTAATACCTTCCTTGAAGGCTGGCAGGTAATGCTCTGTTTTGATTTGTTCAAACGGAGGAATACCGTACTCGTTTTGAAATTCCGAATAGAATGGATTCTTTTCGGCACAACTGATGAGCGTTGCGATGGTCATCATACTTACAATTAATTTCTTCATATGAATTAATGATACTAAATTAGACATGGCCACAAAGATACATTTTTTTTGAATAATTATCATACATGGCCCATTACAAGCCGTTTATCTTCTTTTAACTGCAGGATGAGCTGATCCAGTGATTCAAATTTCTTTTCGTCCCTGATTTTATATAAAAACTGAACCTGCAGTAGCTCATGATAAATATCTTCCTGAAAATTAAAAATATGAACTTCAATGCTTAACTGTTGTGTGTTGTCGATGGTTGGTCTCATCCCAATATTCATCATGCCCTTGTAGGAATTTTGTTCCCAAATGACCTCAACAGCATAAACGCCCGGGCCCGGAATTAGTTTTTCCTGTGGTTCTACCCGAAGGTTAGCGGTAGGAAAACCAATTTTCCGGCCTACCTGATAGCCGCTTACCACATAACCCGAAAACTGGTACGCGTAACCCAGCAATGTGTTTGCTTCTTCAATCGATCCCGACTGAATGAGCCTGCGAATGGTGGAGGAGCTGATGTGATCCTGGTTTTGAATACTGTAGCGACTGGCCTGAAGCACTTCAATGCCTGCTTCTTTTCCATAAATTAAATATTCCGGAAATCCGTCTTCGCGATTGTGCCCAAAACGGTGATCGTGCCCAACGAGTAGAAATCGAACCTTTAAAGCGGTAGCTAATACCTGAAAAATAAATTCGCGCGCTGTTAACCGGGCCATTTCCGTAGTGAAATTCAGCACTTTCACCCGATCGACGCCTGTGGATTTTAACAAAGCCATTTTTTCTTCGTGTGAGGTAAGCAACTGAGGCTGAAATGTGTCGTGTAATACTTTCCGGGGATGGATAGCAAAAGTGACCAGCATTGTTTTTAATCCTTTGGCCGCAGCTTCCTTTTTCAATTCTTCAATCAAAAAGCGGTGTCCGGCATGTACTCCATCAAAAAAACCGACGCTAGCAGCATAATATTCTTTCATGTTCCAGCAGTTTTTTTTATAGTTGAAGCAAAAAATCAAGCGACGCTTCCGGTTCCAACAGCCGTGTTTGAAATCCCATGGCCTCCGCTGTTTGAATATTTTTCAGGCCATCGTCGAGAAACAGACACTCTTCTGCTTTGAGACCTTCTTTTTGAAGTAGGTAATCGAAAATGGCCGGATCGGGCTTGGTAAGTCCGATCTGATACGAAAGATAACAACGATCGAACAATTCCTGCATGGTGGCACCGTGTGCACCAAAAGCGATGGCAGCACTTCGTTCAATGTGTACAGGATTTGTATTGCTCAGCATGAGGATACGGTAGCGTGAACGTAGTTTCTTCAGGATCTCTATTTTAGAAACAGGAATATCCAACAGAAAGGACATCCATGCCTGGTCGATCTCTTCATCCGTAGGATTGCCCGTGCAAATTGCCCGTACCTTTGACCGGAATTCATCAGGATTGATATCGCCCCGCTCCCATTCAAGAAAAAAGCCTGATTGTCCGTAATTACTAAGAAAGCGTTCTACGTTTTCCACACCTAAGTTCTTAAAATCTGCAATACATTGTTGAATATCCAAATTAATCAGTACACCCCCAAAATCAAAAATCAGGGTTGTTATCGTTGCTTTTTTGTTCATGTAGTTGTTTTCTCGTTGAAAAAAATGTGATTGCTATTTGCAGGAATGGTAAAATTCATTACTTTTGCATTCGCTTTGCAAAAATACAAAAAAAATTGCAATCCGGGCCCTTAGCTCAGCTGGTTAGTAGCACCTGACTCATAATCAGGGGGTCGTTGGTTCAAGCCCAACAGGGCCCACATTATTTTGACAGCTATGTTCTGCTTAAAACAGAGTATAGCTGTTTTGTTTATTGTAAAATTAGCCAACTGACTAAACATAAGCGGCAGTAAACTGTTGTTTCAAAAAACTTTGTTTTGAAGAAGAAAAATTCTGTACAGACGTCTCCTTCTGTTTTTGAAGTGTTGAAACCCTATCGACTGTTGATTACAGTTCTGGTGGGGCTTGCCTTGTTGAGTAATGCGGTGAATCTGGTCATACCTCAACTTATCTCATCGGCTATCGATGCAGTGGGTACTGCCCGTTTCTCGATGGTTAGTGTTGTAGGACAGTTTTTAGGGGCTTCACTGGCTATTTTTATTTTTCAAATTTTGCAGGGCTTCATGCAAACCTACGTTTCTGAAAAGGTGGCGCGCAACCTGCGTACCGAACTGAACGAACGCATCTCCCGCCAACGCTATCGCTTTATTGTGGATGCCGATCCGTCGAAGCTGCTCACCAACCTGACCACCGATGTCGATGCACTGAAAAGCTTTGTGGCGATTGGTGTTGTTGCGCTTTTCTCCTCGGTATTTGTGATTATAAGTGCCAGCGTCTTACTGTTGACTATCGACTGGAAGCTGGCGCTGAATGTATTGGTCGTTATTCCGGTAATCGCCGGTGCTTTCGGAGTTGTGTTTTCCCGCCTTCGACCGCTTTTTAAGAAAAACAGAGAAGTGATTGATAAGCTGAATAAGATTATCAACGAGAATATACTGGGCGCTGCCCTGATACGGGTGTTAAGTTCGCAAACCCCTGAATACGATAAGTTTGTAGTTGCGAACGAACGGGCGCGCGGTTTGGGAATGCAGATTCTTCGTTACTTTGCCACCCTTATCCCAATAGTGGTGTTTGTCGGAAACATGGCTTCGCTGGCAATACTGGTGCTGGGTGGACGATTTGTCATCGACAGTTCTATGTCGCTGGGCGATTTTGCAGCCTTTAATTCCTATCTCTCCATTCTGTTATTTCCCATTATGGTGCTTGGTTTTGTGAGTAATTTCATTGCTCAGGCTTCAGTCTCGTACCGACGTATCCGTGAGGTCACCGATGCCCCCGACCAGCCGGAGACCGGTACCCGCGAATTGCAACTCAGTGGCCATATCCGTTTCGATCAGGTATCCCTTTCAATCGGGGAGAAGCAGGTGCTCAAATCAGTGAACTTTACTATTTTGCCGGGCACTAAAACAGCCATTATTGGTCCAACAGCTGCTGGTAAAACTCAGTTGCTGTATCTGCTTACAGGTCTTATTGATCCTACATCCGGAGAGCTGTCGTTCGACGGAGTGCCAATGGATGAAATTCATAAATCAACTTTTCGGTATCAGGTAGGTTTTGTTTTTCAGGACAGCATCCTGTTTAATCTTTCGCTGCGCGATAATATTGCTTTTAATACCAAAGTGGATGAGGATATGCTTCAGAAAGCTATCCGCACAGCTGAATTGCAGGATTTTATTGATAGTTTGCCAGATGGGCTGAATACGATGATCAACGAGCGTGGAACAAACTTATCGGGCGGACAAAAGCAACGATTAATGCTGGCCCGGGCACTGGCACTTCAACCTCGCATTTTGTTGCTGGATGATTTTACCGCCCGTGTCGACGCTCTTACCGAACAGAAGATTCTTGAAAATATTCATCGTGAATATTCGGGAATTACCTTGTTGTCGGTGACTCAGAAAATTGCACCTGTAATCGGTTACGATACTATCCTGTTGCTTGAAGAAGGCGAGTTGCTGGCATCGGGGACACATCAACACTTACTGAATACCAGTCCCGAATATGTTCAGATATATACTTCTCAACGGAGCACCAATCAGCTTGAAACCTAAAAGATAGGTATGAAACGAGCAAGTAACTACTTTACATCCAAAGGCATGATACTACTAACATGCGAGTTGTATACGACAGTTGAAAAATCAATTTTTATCGTATGAATTATAATCTGAATTTTGATTCAACAAACGACCGCCCGATGTCGACCAACGAAATGTTCAGAAAGCTCTGGCAGCTCGTTGGCAACGAGAAGAGCAGTCTGATCATAGCATTGGTTGTGATTATCGTTAACTCGCTGCTCAATCTGATTGCGCCTTTTCTTATTGGTGATGCAGTGGATAAATTTGTACAAACCCGCGAATATCCGGGTGTGATTCGCTACGGTATTATCCTGCTTGTGATTTTTATACTGGTAGTGGTTTCGGGCTATTTTCAAACCCAGCTGATGGGGCAGGTTGGGCAGAGGATGTTGTTTAATTTGCGTAATGCTTTGTTTACCAAACTTCAGGAACTTCCGTTTACATTCTTCAATCAAAATAAATCGGGCGATTTGATATCCCGTATAAATAGTGATACTGAAAAGATTAATCAGTTTTTTTCGCATTCGCTGATTCAGTTCACCGGAAGTATGGTATCGATGGTTGGGGCTGCGGCTTTTCTGCTCTCGATTAACTTTAAGCTGGGTGTGGCAGCGCTTGTTCCGGGAGTTGTGTTGTGGTTGTTCACCCGTTGGGTATCACCCTATGTAAAAAAGCAAAATGCAGTTAGTCTGAAAAGTGGCGGTCGACTCAGTGCCGAGATTCAGGAAAGCCTTTCGAATTTCAAAATTGTTGTGGCCTTCAACCGGCGCGATTATTTTCGTCAAAAATTTGAGGAAGCCAATGTCGATAATTACCGTAAATCATTGAAAGCTGGCTTTATAAATACCTCGCTGGCGCCAGTGTATGGGTTGTTAGCCAATATCGGTCAGCTCATTGTGCTCGCTTTTGGTATTTATCTCATTCTGAAAGGCTCCTTTACTGTGGGTTTGCTCATTAGTTTTTTGTCGTATATCGTTCTGTTTTACAATCCGCTACGCCAAATTGCCAGTTTGTGGTCCAGCTTTCAGGTAGCTCTGGCAAGCTGGGATCGTATTTCGATGATTCTGGTGCTGAAAAACGATTTGGAAATCATAGAAGATCAAACAGTTGAAAAATTAGTTCAGCAGCAAAATGCGACAGTCACAGGATTCTCAAAATCTACTATATCGGGAATGAATGATAATTTGACAGCTAAATTTCGTGATTCAATTGAGAGACCAGTACTTGTTTTTGAAGAAGTTAGTTTTGCATATACTCCCGGCAAGAACATACTTACCTCCGTCAGCTTTCAATTGGGAAAAGGCAAGACCTATGCTTTTGTAGGACCTACCGGTGGAGGTAAAACCACTACTGCATCCCTTATTTCACGACTTTTCGACCCGGTGGATGGTCGTATTTTGCTTCATGGGAAGGATTTGCGATCGTATTCGCACGAGGAACGGGCGCAGCGCATTGGTTTTATTCTACAGGAACCTGTTTTATTTTCAGGAACACTACGCGAAAACATCGTGTATGGTAATCCTGAACTGGAGTCGCTTTCCGATGATAGTCTCCTTGAGTTACTGCACAAAGAAGGACTTGGTGGCCTCATGAATCGGTTTAATAATGACCTTGAGCTGGAAATAAATGCTTTAGGCGATGGTGTCAGTTTGGGGCAAAGGCAGCTCATTGCCTTTATGCGTGCGGTGTTACGTCGTCCCGATGTGCTCATTCTCGACGAAGCAACGGCTAATATCGATACAGTAACAGAACAATTATTGGGTGAAGTGCTGGCAAAATTACCGACTACGACTACCCGTATCGTCATTGCTCACCGACTCAACACCATCGAAAATGCCGATGAAATTTTCTTTGTCAATTCAGGCATGGTTACCCGTGCTGGTTCCATGCAACAGGCCGTCGAACTGCTATTGCACGGGCAAAGGGTAAGTTGAGATCATGTTAAAAGGCTTTAAATAAGGCTGTTTAATTTGCGGGTAATTTCGTTAATTGCCAACGTGAGTTTTTCTCTTTTATCTGCTCTTGCTTTTCTGTGTCCAGACATGTAATGCCTTAGCTGTTGCTCATTTATACCCGAAACCCTTGATAGGGTAGATCTGGTAAGAATTCCATCCAGTTCGTATAAAATTGCCCGTGTTGTTAGTTCGAATTTTAATTCATATTCTCCCTTAAGTTGTTCTGGTTTTTCATCGTCTGATAAGCCATCCAAATGAAATTTTAATGCTGAAAGGTAAGCTTCTTTCACGCCTTCAATCGTTTTGTGAGTTGCAACACATCCCGGAACACTATCAGACACCGCTCCGTAATTTTCCAGCCAATCTACCGTTACCTTAATTACTTCCATATTTCAAAATTTACCATCCTGCTTGTTTGAAAATACTGTTTAATAAAAATTGTGACTGGACTTCATTTAATTTGCCATTTACAGTTACAATTCCTTTTTTAGAATGATGTTTGAATTGACGATGACTTCCTTTTTGTCGAACCAGGTACCAACCATCTTTCTCCAGCATTTCAATAACTGTTTTTGTTTTAAGTCGATCCATAGTGAGGTTAGGTTCCGTTTGCAAAGATAAATAAAATTATATCATTTAGTGCGATTTTGTGTCATTTCTTATTCCTGATTTCTACCCGTCTGATTTTTCCGCTGATCGTTTTGGGTAATTCTGTTACAAATTCAATGATACGTGGATACTTGTAGGGAGCTGTTACCTTTTTTACGTGTTCCTGAATCTCTGTGGCCAACTCATCACTGGCAGAATATTCTTTTGCCAGAATGATGGTTGCTTTCACCAATTGTCCGCGTAACTCATCGGGTACACCGGTTACTGCACATTCCACTACTGCAGGATGAGTCATCAGGGCACTTTCTACCTCAAAAGGGCCAATACGATAACCTGAACTTTTTATGACATCGTCGGTGCGTCCCACAAACCAAAAATATCCATCCTCGTCGCGCCAGGCCACATCACCGGTGTGGTACAAACCATCGTGAATTACCTCATTTGTCAGCGTTTCGTTGCGGTAATAGCCTTTGAAAAGTCCAACGGGATAGCCTTTGTAGAGTCGTAATACGATTTCTCCCTGTTCGCCCACTTCGGCCGTGCGACCGTCGGGGGTCACCAAATCGACCTGATAATGCGGGTTAGGCTTGCCCATTGAGCCGGGTTTGGGCTCCATCCAGGGAGCGGTGATGATGGTTGCCGTCGTTTCACTCTGACCGTATCCTTCTTTCAGTTGAATGCCCGTTAATTTTAAAAATTGCTCATACACAGCGGGATTCAATGCTTCGCCGGCAATAGTACAATATTCCAGCGAACTTAAATCATACCGGCTGATATCTTCACGTATTAAAAACCGGAAAATAGTGGGTGGTGCACAAAGGGAAGTTATGCGGTACTTTTGTATCATCGCCAACATATCGGTAGGTGCAAATTTTTCGTGATCGTACACAAAAACACAGGCCCCAACTATCCACTGTCCGTATAGTTTACCCCAAACGGCCTTGAGCCAGCCGGTATCGGCAATGGTAAGATGCAAACTATCGGGATGCAGGTTGTGCCAGTATTTAGCTGTTACAATATGGGCCAGCGGGTACAAATGATCGAGCATCACCATTTTCGGATTGCCCGTTGTACCCGATGTAAAACTGATTATCAGCGGATCTATGTTTATATTACATCCCTTGCCACATTCAAAATCGGGTGCCAACGGCATTTCTTTCTGAAAATCGTGCCAGCCTTCGGGAACCAGTGGACCTATGGAAATTACCTGCTGAAGCTCAGGTGATTCATTGCGGGACGCTTCAATACTGCTCAGGATGGGCTCTTCGCCTACAGCAATAATCGCCTTGATACCTGCAGCATTGTTTCGGTAAATAATATCCTTTTCTGTGAGAAGATGCGTTGCAGGGATGATTACAGCACCAATTTTATGCAAAGCGATTATCGTAAACCAGAATTCATAGCGTCGCTTTAAAATAGCCATTACCTTATCGCCTTTGCCAATACCCAGTTGTCGGAAATAGGAAGCTGTGCGATCGGAATATTGTTTTATTTCGCCAAAGCTGAATTCACGGCATTCTCCTTTGTCATTGGTCCACAAGAGCGCTTTTTTATCCGGAGCTATGCGTGCCCATTCATCCACCACATCGTAAGCGAAATTAAACTGGTCGGGTATAATCAGCCTGTAGTTGGCAGCGAAATCGTCGTAATCGCGAAAGGATGTTTGCTTTAAAAAACGGTCAATCATATAGAAATATTTAAATAATTAGTGCCAGAAAACGAACGCTCTCTCCATTCAGGGCCTTCATGCCGTGGGGGCGCGACGAATCGAAATAAATACAATCGCCTTCGTGCAGTATTAGGTCGTTTCCACTGATTTGCAGCTGCATACTGCCATCCAGTACCATGTTAAATTCCTGACCGGGATGTGTGTTTAGGGTGATAGGCCGGTTGGACGGTTCCACGGTTACTTCGAATGGTTGTGCTTTCGCGTTTCGGAAACCATGAGCCAGTGAACGATACTTGTATGCTTTGTTTCGCTCAATACCAATGCCAGTTCCCTTCCGGGTGATGAAAAAGCCTGTTGCATGCGGTTCCTCGCCACTTATCAGTGAAGTTGTTTCCACTCCGAATACATCGGCAACCTCACAAAGAAAACTCATGGGGATGTCGGAACTTCCCGATTCAAAATTTTCGTATTCTTCCGGACTAATACCGCATTTGAAAGCAGCTTCGTTAATGGTCAGGTTAACAGCCTCTCGTAAACCACGCAGTCGTTGGGCAATTTGTTTGATGTGTGTATTCATGGGGATAAATTTTTTAACTGACAAATTTAATGGAAAATTCTATTTAACTTACATATTGATGTTAAATTTTTATGTTTTGAGTAAAAGTTTACCATTAACCAAAACTTGCATGCCTGATTTAATAATACATCAAAGTAGTATATTAAAATTAATTAACAGTTTTTGAGCGACTTATCGAGAACTAAATGGAAGATTGGTTGTTTATAGGGGTATTAACATAAATGGTTATTTATAATGAGTAAAGATAAAGTAATTCCAAGAGAAATCGAAGAGCTTGAAAATGAAGAGTGGTTATACTCAATGGATTATGTGCTTCAACAGTGGGGCCCGGAGCGGGTTGTTGATTTGTTGAAGCAACTGCAAATCCGTGCACACAAAGCGGGTGTTGAGCTTCCGTTTACAGCCAACACTCCTTATATTAATACAATTTCGCGTGCCAAGCAGCCGCCCTATCCCGGTAACAGAGAGATTGAACGTATGATCAAGAGTCTCATTCGCTGGAATGCAATGGCGATGGTGGTAAAGGCCAATAAAAATGAGAATGGTATCGGCGGACATATTTCGACCTATGCATCCGTAGCGACTCTGCTTGAGGTGGCATTCAATCATTTCTTCCGTGGAAATGGGGATAATCACGACGGTGATATGATTTACTTTCAGGGACATGCTGCTCCGGGGATTTATGCCCGTGCCTTCCTTGAAGGTCGTCTGAGTGTGGATCAACTGAATAATTTCCGCCGGGAGTTGCATCCCAAAGGTGGACTTTCGTCGTATCCACATCCATGGCTGATGCCCGATTTCTGGCAGTTTTCGACGGTATCGATGGGATTAGGCCCTATTACGGCTATCTATCAGGCCCGTTTCAACCGTTACCTGGAAGATCGGGGTTTGAAAAATACGTCTAATCAAAAGGTATGGGCCTTCCTGGGCGATGGTGAAACCGATGAACCTGAAACGCTTGGAGCTATCACACTGGCTTCCCGTGAAAAGCTGGATAATCTGATTTTTGTAATCAACTGTAATCTGCAGCGCCTCGATGGTCCGGTACGTGGTAACGGAAAAATTGTTCAGGAGCTGGAAGCTGTATTCCGCGGAGCCGGCTGGAATGTGATTAAAGTGCTCTGGGGCGGCGAATGGGATGAGCTCATTGAAAAGGATGTGAAGGGAAAACTGGTGAAACGCATGGGCGAAATCGTTGATGGTCAGTCGCAGAAATTCTCCATTGCTCCCGGCGACTATGTACGCAAGGAGTTTTTCGGTTCCGATCCTGAAATTCAGGCCCTGGTAAGTCACCTGACCGACGATCAGATTC
Organism: Paludibacter sp.; assembly: GCA_034002585.1. GTDB lineage: Bacteria > Bacteroidota > Bacteroidia > Bacteroidales > Paludibacteraceae > Paludibacter. The sequence goes on along the minus strand of JAVFAG010000039.1, from coordinate 4,102 downwards.
GCAAGATGCGTCGCGGCGGTCACGATCCTGAAAAAGTGTTTGCTGCCTACAATGCCGCGGTGAACCACAAAGGTCAGCCAACGGTAATTCTTGCCAATACCATTAAAGGATATGGTTTGGGTGAAAGTGGTGAAGGAAAAAATATTACTCATTCACAGAAGAAGCTGAACGAAGACGAATTAAGAGAGTTTCGTACCCGTTTCGGAATTCCAATTTCGGATGATGAGGTTGCAAAAGCTCCATTTTATAAATTACCTGAAGATTCGCCGGAAATGCAGTACCTGCGTAAACGTCGCGAGGAACTGGGTGGATATGTGCCACAGCGTCGCGAGGATGTACGTCCGATTAAAACTCCGCCCGAAGATGTATTTGCCGAGTTTTATACCGGTTCGGATGGACGTGAGCTTTCATCGACCATGGCATTTGTACGTATCTTCACTAAAATATTAAAAGATAAGGAGATCGGAAAACTCATTGTTCCGATTATTCCCGACGAAGCCCGTACTTTTGGTATGGAGTCGCTGTTCCGTCAGCATGGTATTTATTCGCATGTCGGACAGCTCTACGAACCAGTAGACCGGGAATTGCTTCTCTATTATAAGGAAGCAAAAGATGGTCAGATTCTGGAAGAAGGAATTACCGAAGCAGGAGCTATGTCGTCGTTTATTGCTGCGGGAACGGCTTATGCCAACCACGGTATCAACATGATGCCATTCTTTGTGTATTACTCGATGTTCGGTTTGCAACGTGTAGGCGACCTGGTTTGGGCAGCTGCAGATATGAAAGCCAAAGGATTTATGATTGGTGGCACAGCCGGTCGTACAACCCTTGCTGGTGAAGGATTACAGCACCAGGATGGACACAGTCACCTGCAGGCCATGACGATTCCGAATATGGTGGCCTATGACCCTGCATTTGCCTATGAGCTGGCGGTGATTATCCGGGATGGTATCCGCCGTATGTACGAAGAGCAGGAAGATGTTTTCTACTATGTGACCATCATGAATGAAAACTATGCAATGCCAGCCATGCCGGAAGGCGTGAAGGACGGTATCCTGAAAGGAATGTACCGTTTCAAAGCCGGATCGGACAACTCGAAACCACTGGTAGCTAATTTACTGGGTAGCGGAACTATTCTGAATGAAGTAATAAGGGCAGCGGAAATCCTTGAAGAAAAATACGGAGTGTCGTCGAATGTATACAGTGTTACCAGCTACAAGGAACTGCGTCAGGATGCTCTGGAAGCTGAACGTTACAATATGCTGAATCCTGATAAAAAAGAGAAAGTGCCTTATGTTTCGACCCAGATTGAAAATGAAGGCGTGATTGTAGCTGCATCAGATTATATGAAAGCTATTCCGGACTCCATTTCGAAATGGTTGCCTAAACGCCTCTATGCACTGGGAACCGATGGTTTTGGTCGGAGCGAAGGCCGTGCCGAATTGCGCGATTTCTTCGAAGTGGATACTAAGCACATTGTGTTTTCTACTCTGTATGCCTTGTATAAAGAAGGTAAATTCAAGTCGGCTGATTTGAAGAAAGCGATGAAAGATCTGGATATCAATCCGAATAAGTTAAACCCGATGATTTCGTAAAAGTAAATCGACAGAAGATAAAATGTATGTTTTGGAAAGCTGTCAATTAGTAAAAAAGGATTTGTATGAAACAATTTAAAATACCCGAACTGGGAGAAAATATCAGCTCGGCCGTGATTGTCGGGGTACTGATAAAAGTTGGTGATGAAGTCGCTATCGATCAGTCGGTACTGGAACTTGAAACCGATAAGGCAACCATTGAAGTGCCATCCGATGTGAGTGGAGTGGTGGTTTCGCTGAATGTAAAGGAAGGTGATAAAGTAAGCATTGGACAGGTGGTGTTTGAAGTAAACGAAGGTAGTGTTACGGCGGAAGCTGTGGCTCCTGCAGTTGCAGCGCCAGTTGCTCAGGCAGCTGTAGAGGAAGTTCCTGTAGTGGTGGCTGCACCTGTATCGCCTGCTGCAGTTGACGGACCTTCGCATGCAGTAGTGCTGGTTGAAAATCAACCACCCATCCTTCAAAATGCAGCACCTGCAGCGCCTTCGGTACGTCGATTGGCGCGTGAAATTGGTGTAAATGTGAACGATGTAAAGGGAACCGGTCCCGGTGGACGCATTTCTCTCGATGATGTGAAAGCCTACAGCAAGTACCTCCACGAAAATCGTGTTCAGCAAACCGTGGTCGTATCAGGAGCTGTTCATCACGAACCTCTTCCCGATTTCTCGAAATACGGAGCCATTGAATCGCAGGCTATGTCGAACATTCGACTGAAAACAGCTCAGCACCTGAGCAATGCCTGGCAGACCATTCCTCATGTTACACAATTCGATAAAGCAGATATTACCGAACTGGAGAAATTCAGAAAAAGTTATGCAAAACAGGCTGAAAAGCAGGGTGCAAAACTGACTGTTACTGCTATGCTGGTGAAAATTGTAACATTGGCGCTGAAACGTTTTCCGCAATTTAACAGCAGTGTGGATATGGCTAATCAGGCGATTATCTACAAAAAATACTACAATGTTGGAATTGCAGTCGATACCGACTTTGGACTGATTGTTCCGGTGATTAAGAATACCGACCAGATGAATGTAATCGAAATTTCGAAAGAAATGAACGCTCTGGCCGAAAAGGCACGCAACAAAAAGGTAAGTGTTGCCGATCTTCAGGGCGGATGTTTTACAATTACCAACCTGGGAGGTATAGGCGGAACCGCATTTACTCCTATTGTGAATGCGCCTGAAGTTGCTATTCTGGGTGTATCGCGTGGTGCAATCGAACCGGTATGGATCGATGGTAAGTTTGAACCCCGCATGATGTTGCCTTTCTCGCTATCGTACGATCACCGTGTGATTGACGGAGCAGATGGAATCCGTTTCCTGCGCTGGATCATTGATGCCATAGAAAACCCGTATCAGTTACTGTTTAATGAGTAATGACAGGCATTTAAATTAGTCTACAATTAAAGAAAATTTTTATGAAAATAGTAGTAATTGGTGGAGGACCCGGTGGATATGCAGCAGCATTTTATGCTGCTGACCTGGGAATGGAAGTAACACTGATTGATAAAAATACAAATCCGGGTGGAGTTTGCCTCTACAAAGGTTGTATTCCTTCGAAAGCCTTGTTGCATGTAGCAAAACTCATCAATGAGACCAAAGAAGCAAAACACTGGGGACTCGATTTTGGCGAACCTACGATTGATATCGACCAACTTCGTGCTTTTAAAAATAAGGTGGTGAATAAACTAACCGGAGGTTTGGGAGTGTTGTCGAAGCAACGTAAGATTAACTACGTTCAGGGAACTGCCGCTTTTGCATCCTCTACATCGGTGGTGGTTACCAAAGCGGATGGTTCGACCGAAACCATTTCGTACGATAAGGCCATTGTGGCTACTGGTTCGGTGATTGCCACCATTCCATCGTTGATGATTGACAGTCCGCGACTGTTGAACTCAACTACTGCACTGGATCTTCCTGTCATACCAAAATCGCTGCTCGTTGTGGGCGGTGGGTATATCGGTCTGGAGCTCGGTTCGGTGTATGCTGCGCTGGGATCGAAGGTTTCTGTCGTTGAATTTCTGGACCGCATTCTTCCCGGTGCCGACCGCGATTTGGTTTCTCATCTCGAAAAGCGACTGAAAGAATCGTTTGATACGTTTATGCTTCAGTCGAAAGTGGTGGGAATCAGCGAATCGAAAAATGGTTTGCGGGTGAAAATCGAAAATAAAGAAGGAAAAGTAGAAGAGCAGGAATACGATTATGTTTTGATGTCGATTGGCCGTAAGCCGAAGACCGACGGGCTGGGATTGGAAAACACCCGGGTGCGTGTCAACGAGCGTGGTTGGATCGTTGTCGACAAGAGTCTGAAGACCGACGATGAAAACATCTACGCCATTGGTGATATCGTTGGGGAGCCGATGTTGGCACATAAGGCATCACACGAAGCCCGCGTTGCTGTTGACGCCATCAACGGCAAGCGCGTGGCTTTCGAACCGCTGGCTATTCCTGCAGTTGTATTTACCGATCCTGAAATTGCATGGGCGGGTATTACCGAAAACCAGGCAAAGG
>JAVFAG010000038.1:0-28989 GCA_034002585.1 Paludibacter sp. | reverse complement strand
TCACGGAACAGGTTTCCGGCCAGTAGCATTTTGTCCACCAGCGTAGTTTTTCCGTGGTCAACGTGCGCAATAATAGCGATGTTTCTGATTTTCTGCATGTAACACAATCTTTTTTTGAGGGCGCAAAGATACGAAAATTACAGGAAAGTATAAGAAGAGAAAGGTGAAAATATGAATTTTAATAATCTAAATGGAAATGTTACGGTAAATGTGTATTTTTGTGAGGTGGATACCTAAAAAGAAACGCTCCTTTCGGAGCGTCGGACCGAAGATGCTATCTTCGGTGGTGTTAACGGTGCAAATGTACAACAAATTATTGGAAAGTAGATTCTTATGCATGTTTTGAGTGTTGATATAAACTAAAATTTTGATGTTGATTTTTTTTGTAACTTTGTAACTTTAAAAATCGGAACATTTTTGTGAGAGTTAAAAGGAACGGTAAAGAAGTAAGTTATGAAAATACAAGTAGAAAATTTGGGTGCAATAAAAAATGCCAGGATTAATCTTGACAAACCGCTTACGTTGTTTTGTGGTCAAAATAACACCGGAAAAACTTACTTAGCATATATTATCTATGCGCTAACTAAACTAAAGGTTAGTAAAAGTCCATTGAAGCTTAATGTGTCACAGTTAATTGAAAATGGATTTGTCGAATTGGATTTAAATATCAAGGAATTGTTCGATTTTAAAAATCGTTCAATAGATCAAATTAAATTGAACCTCAATACTATTTTTGGTATTTCTGAAGATGTTGCAAGTCAGATATTTTCTGACTTTTCAATTACTTTTGATGTTGATATTAATAATTTTAACTCTAAAGTAATTAGTATTGATTTTGATGATATTCTTGATATAAATGAACAACGTTTAAAAATTATCAAACAAGTAGGAAGTCTTCGTCTAAGAGTTGAACTGGTTGAAGATGGTGATTATAAAGAGCTGATAAATTCTGAGTTTATGGGTATAATTATTTCTTCAATTATTGCCAATAAAGTTGTATATTATCCTATAAGCAATGCAGTTATCTTTTCAGTGGAGCGGAATTCAATTTTCACCTTTAGCAAAGAGTTGTCTTTAAACAGAAATCTTCTGATAGATCAGATGCAGAAGCTTTCAAAAGGAGATAAAATTAGTCCATTTGATATGTTAATGAACAGCACTAATCGCTACCCAATAGCAATTAGCGATGGTCTAAGTGTTTCAAACGACTTGCAAAACATTCAAAAGAAAAATAGTGAATTTTATTCATTTGCAACAGAAATAGAAGAAGACTTGCTCCATGGCACATTGATAGTAACAAAAGAAGGAGATATGCAATTTTCTTCGAATAGAAATAAGGGAAAAAAATTGCCTATCCACATGTCTGCTTCAATTGTAAAGACATTATCAAGTTTAGTGTTTTACTTAAAGCATATAGCTGAAAAAAGTGATTTAATAATTATCGATGAGCCCGAAATGAATTTGCATCCTGATAGTCAGAGAATTTTAGCTAAAGTATTTGCAAAACTATTAAATCAAGGATTCAGATTATTAATTAGCACTCATAGTGATTATATTATACGTGAGTTTAATAATCTGATAATGACTTCGCATAACAAGCCTGAAATAAAAGAACTTGCCTCTAAATTGGGATACAACACAGACGAGTCAATTCAACCGGAACAAGTTGGCTGTTACTATTTCCATTTTCCAAGATCTACTTCGAGGCAATTAAATGTCGTAGAATTAAGTGTAGATGAGGCCGGTTTTGAAGTTCCATCTATTGATGAAACAATTGAAAAACAAAATCAGTATGCTGAAGAGTTGTTTTACACTTTAAAATATGGTAACGCAGATGAGTAAGTTAGATTATGTAAATAATGTGCTTGACTCATATTTTAAAACAGAAACCTTAACTCGATTAGAAGAAGTACAAGCAGGTATGAGGGTAGAACTGGTAAACGATGGCCAGCGATTTATTTGTTTTACATTTGATAAAAATCTTTTAAGACGTGATTACCCAAAAGGGGTGTTCCCTTTTTTTAATCGCGGTGAAGCGGGTGTTACAAGAATTTGTGATTACATTATCTTTACAGAGCAGGCTGGTATTTTATATGTTTTGCTAATAGAGTTAAAAAAAGGTTTTGAGAATGTCAAAGAACAATTAAACGCAGGTAAGTGCTTTACTGATTTTGTAATTAGCACTATAAACAGGGTTTATCAACAAAAAATTTCACCTGAAATTAGACTTATATCTATAAGAGAGAGAAAAATCAGGCCTAAACAAAAACAAAAAGTGATAGAGTATGATAAAAGTAATTTTCACACCTTTTGTAGTAGTAAATTTCGAATAAAATCATATTTGAAATAATCATATGTTTTTTGCACCAACACGCTTACCCATCTTCTCGTTTTAGCTACGCCTATGGTAAGCTTGTTACAATTAGTTATCACACGCATTATGCCGAAGTAGGCGATGAGGAAATAATTGAAAACCCATGAAAACTACTAAAATAGAATGGACAGATAAAACCTGGAATCCCATCACCGGTTGACATTTCCGGGCAGTTGTCCTTACCTGAAAGACGTGGTTGTGGCAAAGAATTATTTAGATGAAAAAGAACTCCGTTCGTTGGGTCAGATTGTTTCGGTGTATCTTGATTTTGCTGAACGTCAGGCCGAACGGGAACAGTCGATGACCATGAAAGACTGGGCTGAACATTTGGATAAAATATTAACGATGAGCGGTGAAAAGCTATTGTTGGGAGCCGGTTCTGTTGGTCATGATGAAGCAATTGATAAGACAACCACTGAATACAAAAAATACCAACAGAAAACCTTTTTATAGAATGTCTGATATATTGATTTACGATAAAGTAATTTAACTGTTTCGTAACAGGGGAGGAGCGAATTGCAGAACTATTTGTTGTAATCTGATTTACTTGGTATCTTTGCGGGTGCAATGAATGATGTAAATTGGCCGTATGAAAAAACTCCTGTCGCTTCCCCCTAATTTAGTTGATAAAATTGTATTGCTGGAACAACTCGCTTCCTGTGAATGGTATTGTACGTCCGATCCGGTAGGGCATCGGGTAGGGTCGGGGGGAGGTACTGCCTAGCTGCTTTCCGAAAGTTTCCGCAACGACAGGGCCTTGAAGGATGATTGCAGGCAACGTGATGCAGTTGAGACAGGCGACACAGCTGAAGCAGTAGTTGTGTCGGCCTCTTTTATGGAATGGCTCGGTAAAGAGAAACGGATTTTGTTGCATGCTGGTGGACAAAGTCGCAGGCTTCCGGCTTATGCGCCTTCGGGGAAGATTCTGACTCCCATACCCGTATTTAGGTGGGAGCGCGGTCAACAACTCAATCAGCACCTGCTCTCCATTCAGTTGCCACTTTATGAGAAGTTGATGGCTAAAGCACCTGCCGGACTGAACACACTTATTGCCAGTGGCGATGTGTATATCCGTTCGGAGGAGTCTCTTCAGGATATTCCGCAGGCCGATGTAGTATGTTATGGATTATGGACCGATCTCTCGCTGGCAACCCGTCACGGTGTGTTTGCTGCCCGTCGCGATACTCCTCACCGTCTCGATTTTATGATGCAAAAGCCTTCGCTTGCCCGCCTTGAGGAATTGTCGTCGTCGCATTTTTTTCTGATGGATATTGGTGTCTGGATACTAAGCGACCGTGCTGTGGAGGTGCTTATGCGACGTTCGTATGCGGATGGAGGTAGTTTCCCGCGTTATTTTGATTTGTATTCTGATTTTGGTCCTGCACTTGGTGATCATCCATCGATAGCCGACGATGAAATACACCAACTAACAGTAGCCGTATTGCCGCTTTCGGGAGGTGAGTTTTATCACTTTGGCACCAGCCGTGAGCTGATTACTTCCACCCTGGCCATACAGAACAAGGTGTACGACCAGCGTCGGGTGCTTCAACGTAAAGTAAAACCGCATCCGGCTATGTTTGTGCAGAACGCACAGGTGGGGGTGCCCCTGCTTCCTTCAAATGATACTTTATGGATTGAAAATAGCTGGATAGGACCACAGTGGCAGCTCAGTCGCGAGCATGTGATTACCGGTGTTCCCCGCAACGACTGGCCCCTTCGGTTGCCACAGGGAATGTGCGTGGATGTGGTGCCCCTGAGTCGTGAACACTATGTGGGAGTGAACACCTCCGATGAGACTCTTACAGGAATTTTGGAGCAATCGTTGGCTTTTGTTGCCCGCCCCTATCATATCGACGATGCTTTCCGTGGCGATGCCAGTTCGGCTGTGTGGATGGGTGTGCCGCTGGCGCAATGGCTGGACGAACGGGGAATCGGTCAGGACGAGGGATCTCTGGAGTTCGCTACTCAGCTTGCCCAACAACAGACATCATCAACAGAATCCCTATCGGATGGTCTAAGGACCGGAACCGCGTTATTCGCGTTCTTTTCCGATTTTCAGCAGGCCCGCATTTTCCCCTGTGTGGATACGACCGATGAGTTGGGATTGGTGTTGCGATGGATGATTTCAGAGCCGGAACTTGCTGAAGGACGTAGAATATGGCAGGAATCTGCAAAGTATTCGGCCGACGAGCTTTCAGCATCGGCCGACTTAAATGCGCTTTATGCGCATCGACGGGAGTTGTTCCGCTCGAATCTTCCGGTGTTGGCGGCCAATTTCGACCGTAGTGTGTTTTATCAAACCGATTTGACAGCGCTGGCCCGCGAGTGGGTCGATGGCGCTTTACCTTTACCGCCAGTGCTTCCCGATACAGCCACCCTGCTTCACCGTATGCACAACAGAATGTTCCGCGCGCGTTGTTTGAGTGTGCAGGCACAATCGCCCATCGCTATGAATGGCTCAGTTGCACCCGATAAGTCGCTTCGGGATCAAGCGTTCCTCGCTTCGTCCGACGACAGGGCTGCGGCTTTCCAGCTGATGCGTGAGGCTTTGTTGGCAGAGGCTTCGACACATTCGAGCTGCCCACGCCTCAGTGTGCTGTCCGACCAGATTGTGTGGTCGCGGTCGCCGGTGCGTATCGACCTGGCCGGTGGCTGGACCGACACGCCGCCTTATTCACTCTATGCAGGAGGCAGCGTGGTGAATATCGCTATTGACCTCAACGGGCAGCAGCCCCTGCAGGTGTACCTGAAACCTTCGGCCACCTTCGATATAGTGTTACGGTCGATCGATATTGGGGCATCGGAACATATCACTACCTACGAGGAGCTACTTCAATACACGGCAGTCGGCTCGCCTTTTTCCATCCCCAGGGCAGCGCTTACGCTGGCTGGTTTTGGTAACGAAAGTGGCTTTGCATCACTACGTCATCAGCTGGAAGCCTTCGGTGCCGGCATCGAACTCACCCTGCTGGCTGCTATTCCGGCCGGTTCCGGACTAGGCACCAGTTCCCTGCTGGCTTCCACGGTGCTGGGTGGGCTGAATGATTTTTGCGGTTTGGGATGGGATAAACATGAAATTTGCCTTCGAACCCTGGCACTCGAGCAGTTGCTAACCACAGGGGGAGGCTGGCAGGACCAGTACGGAGGCGTATTGCACGGTGTGAAGCTACTTCATACCGAAGCCGGACTGCGTCAATCGCCTGCGGTGAGCTGGCTTCCCGATTTCCTCTACACCCGCCCGGGGTATCAGAACTGTCATTTGCTCTATTATACAGGCATCACCCGTACGGCCAAGCATATTTTGTCGGAAATAGTCGAGGGGATGTTCCTGAACTCTGCGGCTCACCTGCGTCTGTTGGCAGAGATGAAGGATCATGCCACGGAAATGGCTGCGGCCATTCAAACGGGAGATTTTGAACGCTATGCCAGTCTGGTGTCGACTACCTGGGCGCAAAATAAAGCACTCGACAGCGGTACCAATCCGCCGGCTGTGGAAGCCATTATCCGCAAGGTCCACGATTTCACTGCCGGATACAAACTTCCCGGTGCCGGGGGAGGCGGTTATTTATACATGGTGGCGAAAGATCCAGAAGCAGCAGCCCGCATTCGCAGACAGCTAACCGATGAAGCTCCCAACGCCCGCGCACGATTTGTGGATATGAGCCTTTCTGCAACCGGCTTGCAGGTGTCGCGGTCGTAATAAAAAAGACAATAACCAGGGTTTGCTTTGTTGGTGATTAGGTAATCCGGCATTTTACTTGTTTTTCCGGAAAAATCCTTTCACTCCTACCCACATGCGGTAGGGGTACCATAGCCAGTAGAATCGCTCATTGCGGATGTTGTAGGAGCGAAGCATGAGTTTTTTGCCCGGGAGGAGTACTTCTAGCAGGTAGTTGAGTTTACCCAGAGGACTTTTTATTTTGCGGATGAAGTAAAGATGTGTTTGAGTCCCCGATTCGTGCGACACCCGGTCGTCGAGATGCCGGATGAGCTTTTCGATGCTTTCGGGCGAAGTGCTTCCATTAGCCTCCGGAAGTGGAGCTCCGAAAACAGCGTGCGTTAGTTCCAGAATTGAACGAACTTCCTTTTCGGCATTGTATTCCCGGCAGCGGTTCCAGAACAGGTCGAAGTCAATCTCGTGACTGCGTTGTGCCAGTAGGTGAGCAATGTCGGTCCATGAATAGAGTTGCATATGAGAGCCATTGAAATGCTTATCGAGATGCAGACACAGGTGGATTAGCAGGTCGTGCAGTTCGAAAACCAGGAAGGGTTGTCCGTTGATCATAGTGTGCACGGCCCGTTGGGCCATTTCCCGTTCGGGTAGCAGGTAGGATTGGGTCGGACCGTGAAGGCGGGTATGTACCTCCACCGACACACCCTTGCGAACCAGTGGTCGGAGGTGAGCCGATTCGAATGCTTCAGACACTGCTTCTCCAAAGGCAGGCTCCGTCATCCTGAATCCCAGTTCACCCATCACTTCCAGTACAGCTTTCACGTCTTCGGGGCTTACGAGTAGGTCGATATCGCTAAACTGCCTAATTCCGATTTTCGGGTAGAGATGTTCGGCCAGGTAAATTCCTTTTAGCGCCACTGCTTGTATGCCACGCTCGTTGAATTTCGACGCTATTTCGCGAAATGCATCGTAGAGTAACATGCTTCGGGTCATCGTTTTTAGGTATGTCTGACGAAGTTGCGCCACTACCCCGACAGGCACTTTTTTCGTCTCTTCCTTCGGATGCATCATCGCACCAGGCTTTGGTGTGCCTGTAGTGAGGTGATGGCCGGGTATATCGCCAATCAGTTCCGGATGTTGCTGAAGCAATTCCAGAAACAGAGGTGCTACGCCTTTCTTAATCAACTTTGTGCAGGCATTCTCCCAGTTGTTGATGGCGCTGATAGATTGCTGCAGGTGGCCGATGTTTGGGTTTACACTACAGGCAGCAATTACCAGACTATTTTCGGGAGAGAAGGCGTACATACGGGTGAAGATGAAAAAGTTTGATGCAAAGATAGTTTTTTTCTTTTAATCCTGTTTTTGCTTACGGGCCTTCACCGGCAGTTTGTGGCAACAAGAGCGGCTGATTTCCAACTCCTGTTGATAATTCCGGAAAAATCTGTAACTTTGCCCGCCTGTTATGTTACCTGACTAAATTTATTTATTTCCTCATGAAAAAAGTTGCATTAATCACCGGTATTACCGGACAGGACGGCGCCTATCTCGCCGAGTTACTACTGAAAAAAGGATATGTCGTGCACGGGATCAAACGTCGCTCATCGATGTTCAATACCGATCGCATCGACCATTTATACCAGGATCCGCATGTTGAAAACCGCAATTTCATATTGCACTACGGAGACCTTACCGATTCGATGAACCTCACGCGCATTATCCAGGAAACACAACCCGACGAAATATATAACCTTGCAGCGATGAGCCATGTGAAAGTGAGCTTTGATACCCCCGAATATACTGCCAATGCCGATGGTATAGGTACCCTGCGTATTCTGGAAGCTGTGCGGTTACTGGGTATGACGAAGAAAACCCGTGTGTACCAGGCATCCACCTCTGAATTATACGGACTGGTGCAGGAAATTCCACAAAAGGAAACCACGCCTTTTTATCCACGGTCGCCTTATGCCGTGGCCAAGATGTATGCTTACTGGATTACGGTGAACTACCGTGAAGCGTATGGGATGCATGCCAGCAACGGGATACTTTTTAATCACGAATCGCCCCTTCGTGGTGAGACATTCGTAACCCGCAAGATAACCCGCGCCACCGCCCGTATTGCCATGGGCATGCAGGAACGCACATATCTGGGTAATATGTCGGCACAGCGCGACTGGGGACATGCCAAGGATTATGTGCAGGCCATGTGGTTGATATTGCAGCAGGATGAGCCCGGCGATTACGTAATTGCCACGGGTATTACTACCGAAGTACGTGAATTTGTACGCCTGGCATTTGCCGAGCTTGGACTTCATATCGAATTCCGGGGCCAGGGACCCGATGAGAAAGGATTTATCACCCGTATCGACGAGGACCGTTTTGTGGCAGCTGTAGGTGCCGAATTCCTCCCACATATCAGGGAAGTGACTCACTCGGTAGTAGAAGTCGACCCGGCCTATTTTCGTCCCACTGAGGTGGAACTGCTCATTGGCGATGCCACCAAGGCCCGCACCCGTCTCAACTGGACCCCTGAGTACGACCTCAAAGCCCTGGTGGAAGACATGATGAAATCGGATGTGAAACAGATGAAAAAAGCCACCTATCTGAAGGAAGGCGGTTTCAGGGTAATGAATTATTTTGAATAAACGATGAACAAAAACGACAAAATATACATCGCCGGACACCTCGGTATGGTGGGGTCGGCTATCAAGCGAAATCTCGAAGCCAGGGGTTTTACCAATTTTGTAACCCGTAGCCTTTCGGAACTCAATCTGCTGGTAGAAGCTGATGTGGCTCGTTTTTTTGCTGAAGAAAAGCCTCAATACGTAGTTTTGGCCGCTGCGAAGGTAGGAGGAATTATCGCTAACGATACGTACCGCGCTCAGTTTATCTACGAAAACCTCATGATTCAAAACCATGTGATACACCAGAGCTATCTTCACGGAGTTAAGAAGCTGTTGTTTCTGGGATCGTCGTGTATTTATCCGCGGATGTCGCCTCAACCAATAAAAGAAGAATATCTGCTCACCGGATTGCTGGAGCCCACCAATGAACCCTATGCAATTGCAAAAATTGCAGGTATCAAGATGTGTGAAGCTTATCATGCTCAGTATGGTTGTAATTTTATATCGATCATGCCAACGAACCTGTACGGTCAGAACGATAATTACGATTTGGAAAAGTCGCACGTGTTGCCTGCTCTGATTCGCAAAATGCTGCTCGGTAAGTACCTGATGGAAGGTGATTGGGATGCCATTCGCAGGGATTTGAACCGCTTGCCGGTAGAAGGCGTAAACGGCGGGGCTGCTAAGGAAGCCATCCTACAGCTTATGAACAAGTACGGAATCACTTCCGAAGGCATCACTCTGTGGGGAACAGGCACTCCTATGCGTGAGTTCCTTCATGTGGATGATATGGCCGACGCCTCGGTGTTTTTGCTCCTGAACTACGATGCTCCCGATACTCAGCCCTCGCACGTGAATGCCGGCTGCGGCGAAGATATCACCATCAGGGATCTGGCAATGCTGGTGCGGGATAGTACGGGTTACTGCGGTATTCTGCACTGGGACAGTACCAAGCCAGATGGCACCCCGCGCAAGTTGCTCGATGTAAGCAAGCTGCAGGGCCTGGGCTGGAAACCCTCAGTAAGTCTTGAGGAGGGGATCAGGAAGGTCGTGAAAAACTATTTGCAGATTTAAATGCATTAAGTTCTTATATAGTATAGTTTATATAAATACCAACATATGTTTAAAGATAAAGTTTTACTCATCACCGGCGGAACCGGTTCGTTTGGAAATGCGGTGTTGAAACGTTTTCTTAACACCGACATCAAAGAAATCCGCATCTTCTCGCGCGATGAGAAAAAGCAGGATGATATGCGGCATCAGCTGCAGAACCCCAAGGTGAAATTTTACATCGGTAATGTACGTGATAAGCGCAGTGTCGATAATGCCATGCGGGGCGTCGATTACATCTTTCACGCGGCAGCCCTCAAACAAGTGCCCTCCTGCGAGTTCTTCCCGATAGAAGCCGTGAATACCAATGTGCTTGGTACCCAAAACGTGCTCGACTCGGCCGAACAGCACGGCGTGAAACGCGTGGTGGTACTCAGTACCGATAAGGCCGCCTATCCGATAAATGCCATGGGTATAAGCAAAGCTCTGATGGAAAAGGTCGCCATCGCCAAAGCCCGCTCGCTGGGCGACGATGCCGAAACGGTAATCACCTGCACACGCTACGGCAACGTAATGGCCAGTCGCGGCTCGGTTATTCCTTTGTGGGTAGACCAGATCAAGGCCGGCAAAACCATCACCATCACCGACCCCAACATGACCCGCTTTATGATGACCCTCGACGATGCCGTAGATTTGGTACTTTATGCCTTCGAGCACGGACAAAGCGGCGACCTTTTCGTGCAGAAAGCCCCGGCAGCTACCTTATCGGTACTCGCCACAGCCCTCACCGAACTGTATCATTCCTCTGCCGAAATCAAAACGATAGGTACCCGTCACGGCGAAAAGCTATACGAAACCCTCGTTACCCGCGAAGAAATGGCCAAGTCGATCGACATGGGCAATTACTTCCGCATCCCCGCCGACACCCGCGACCTGAACTACGACAAGTACTTCGTGGAAGGCGAGGAAGAACTCTCGCACATCGAAGACTATCATTCGCACAATACTGCCCGCCTCGATGTAGAGGGAATGAAAGAATTGTTGCTGAAGCTCGACCTGGTACGTAAGGACGTAATGAAATAAAACTGTCGTTGACTCAGAATGCAGCGAACATTGTTGTATCGCGGTCATGTACAAAAATTTTATTACTTTTGACTGCAATTGTCTGATCGTTACTTACAAACCCATCGAGAAATGAAGAAATTTTTAGTATTCTCCCTCATTTGTATCATGCTAATCATGGGTATATCTGCCAGGGGGCAAAGTCACCCTGTAGGTATGCCTTTGTATGAAGAATATACACGTCGACAACAGTTGTTGGGCGATTCCACTATTGTCAGTTCACTGATGATTCGACCTTCTTTTGAAAATCCTTCCGGGGTGAAGAGACGTGAATTTGCCTGGATGCCTGTCTTGTGGAAGCAGCAATACACGACCGATCACCCCATGAGTTTAAACGATGGAGCAATGATACCTGCCCGCGGGTATCAAACCTTCTTTTCGGCTGGATTTTACGCGCGTTTCGGGATTGTCTCGGTTCAGTTTATGCCCGAATTTGTTTATGCCAGCAATCGTTATTTCGATGGTTTGCCAGGGGAGCATCGCATAGAAGTGTTGCGGGCTTATGATCACAGAAAGCATTATCTGGATGTGCCTGAACGCTTTGGTACAGAGCCATACAAGAAAGCGTTTTTAGGACAAAGCAGTATCAGACTCAATTATAAGTCGCTTTCGCTGGGATTGTCGAACGAAAATCTGTGGTGGGGTCCGGGTCATAAAAATGCATTGATGATGACCAATCATGCGCCGGGTTTCAAACATTTAACTTTTAATACGGTGAAGCCTGTTAAAACACCTGTTGGGAGTTTCGAGTTTCAGGTTGTAGGGGGTAAACTCGAACCTTCAGGTTACCCCGGAGTGGATACGGTGATGATGAAAAGCAAAGGCATTGATACCTGGACAAGAAAAGACGATTGGTTTTATTTCAATGCGGTGACTTTTAATTATCAACCCAAATGGTTGCCGGGATTAAGTGTTGGAGGAGCACGTTCGTTTGTGGTTTATTCAAAGGAAATAGTTCTGAAAAATCACAAAACCTGGTTGCCAATAATGGAGCCATTCCTGAAGGTGAATGCCGGAGGTTTCGAGCGAGATACCATCCCCACTGATCAACTGGCATCTATCTGGTTGCGATGGCTAATGCCAAAGGAGCATGCAGAGGTGTATCTTGAGTATGGACGTTCGGATCATAACTGGCATTTAAACGATTTCCTGCTTGAGCCTACTCATAACAGGGCCTACATATTGGGTTACCGTAAACTGATACCACTTCACAGTAATCTTAAGTCGCATCTTGAAGTGGAGATGGAACTTACTCAGTTTAGTTACAACGTGCAAACATTACTTCGGCCATTCAGTGGTTGGGGCGACTGGTATTATGCAGGTAATCATGGTTTTACTAACCATGGGCAGGTTATAGGGTCGGGAATAGGTACCAGTAGTAACATGCAGATGGTTAACATTGGCTGGGTGCATGGAAAGAAACGTATTGGTCTGGAGCTTTACCGTCACATCCATGAGGAAGATTTATGGGCCTTTCTTCGTCTAAATGGTGGAAGAACCGATTACCGTACACATTGGGTCGATTTGAGTGGTGCTTTGGTGGTGGACTGGGACTATGGCCGATTTTTCATGAATGCAAAGCTTCAAACCATTGGTTCACTCAATTATATGTTTATGTATGATCCGGTACTTACTAAACCTCCTTTTTTCTGGGATTATGGAAAGACCCGTTACAATGTGAATGCAGTGGTGATGATTGGAGTGAATTTGTAAATTAATATGCTGCTGTATTTCTGAAGTCCGTTGATCCTCCGAATTCATCATTATTGTTAGTACCACGTTTACTCTGTCAGCTCCGCCTGGTAGTGCCAAGCTAACCGCGTAAGTTTGTCGGAGACGGTGGATAGAACCGAATATGCGAAGGGCACCATTACAGGTACATCTCATAATCACTATGTGAATACCGACTTCAGTGGACCGCTAAAATTGAATCGGAAATGGGATATCCGGAAGGATTTCTGCTGACGCTTCAGGCATATTATGATATTGAGCAGTTTAAACAAAAAAAAGATAAACAAAAGAATGATATTCCAGCAATACGTTCGATTTTGTTTTGGGATTCGAAGTTCGATGCTATAGACTGGCAAAAGCACAAAAAAGCCGTAATCACCAGAGTTCTTGAGCGTGGAAGCCAGGAAGAAATAGCGGAAATAGCCCGTTTTTACGGACTTTCAATCGACGCATTACACCAATTTAAATCTACAATGGGGAGAGCGAATCAATTAGGCTTATCAATAGAGCATTAAACTATAATCTGTCAATTTAGAGATAACCTTAGAAAGCATCACTTTAATCTGACAAAGTGTGTTTCAGAATCAAGACTGTATTCTTTTCATCGGCCAGGTAGAGAGCTGTGGAAAGTACCTCACCCAATGCGGGGTCGGTGGTGCGTACCGAAACCGGAGCGCTGCGTTGTGTAGCTTCGCGGGTAAGTGGATTAAGCACCGGCCATTGATTGCCCGGGCGGTTGCCGGAAGTGGTAAGGCATTCGTTGTGAAGAAGAAAGTCGTTGGTTTCGTTTGTTTCGCCGGTAGATGCCGGCCGGGGGAGACTGATTTTCCAACCTTCGCCGTGAGGATGATTACCCAGGGCCAGTATGGAACTATTGCCCATATTAATAAGGGCGTTGCTGATGCCTTCCTGTTTAAGCATGTTGCGAATGGCTCTCAACACATATCCTTTTATATATCCCGAAAGGTCGAGCTGTACATCGGGATGCAGAAAACGGATGGTGTGCTGAGCTTCGTCGGTGATAATGTTGCGAATACCATCTTTAAAACCATTGGATGAATTGATGGTGATGTCGAAATAGCCAAGGGTGAGGGGTGTATAAGCCATGCATTCGGTAAGCAGGGCGAATAATTCTTCTGATACTGTTACCGGATGTTCAAATGCCATCCTGTTGATAAGGCTTAGCTCGCTGTCGGGGTCGAAGCGGTTGGCAAAAGCTTCCACGCGTTTTACTTCTTGTTGGATGTTCGCTACGATGGAGGGCAGGTAGTCTGATTGACTGACGTCGGAATGGCTGTCGTTGCTGCGCTCCTGTTTGCTATGGTTCTCGTTGGTCCACAGTGCGATATCCACCCGGGTGTGCATGGCTGAAAACCAGGCATACACCAGAGTGTGGCCTTCGTCGAAGGATTTCTGAACGTATTCCATGCACTTTGAATTTAGCGTTGGAGGTGTCTGTAGGATAGTGCGGTTGCCTGGTCGGAATTACCCCCCCCGATGGCCGTAGGATAGTAATTTATTTTTTAAGAATCCCGGTAATAAACCCAGCAATGAATCGAATCAGCGCCCATGCTACATACAGAAAAATGCTGAACAGCAGCACATAATGCAACGAGCTGTACAATTCGGTGGCAGGCGATTGATACTTAATAATTGCATATACATTGCTGATAAAGGCAATCAGCAGGCAAATCAGGAAAGTGCGAAGTTCCCGTTTTTGTTGTTTCGGAGTGATGCGTATTTCTTTCATGTGAAAAATGATTACAGACTTCCGGGAGTCTTGTGGTTGAGGTAATCGAGTTTAAATTCATCCGGAAAAACCAGGCTGCGTTCTTCCACCATGGCCTGATGGCCGAGCAGACAAAGCTGGGTGGCATAGTAGCCTTCCTCGGCAATGAGTGGCGGTTGCTTGCGGGTGATTACCGCTTCGGCAAAGGCTTCGAGCATCAGTGAAGTGCCATCGCCCACGGGTTTGCGGTCGAGCAGGTAATGTCCCTCGTTTACATTGGCAGTTTCGGGCACCCAGCTGGTTCCGGCAAAGGGCATCGACCCGAAAAGGGCATTCTCCACATCGTTGAGCATCTGAAGGAAAGCCGGAGCAGGCGGTATCTCTTCGTAATAAAATTTGCTTTTCTCCGGTTCTATCGTTCCTTTGTTACACAGTATCTGTTCTTCGAGACCGTAGAATTTATTCGAAAGCACCGAGTCGAAGTTGAGCTTCACGCCATTGTCGAACTGGTAAATGCAGCTTACATTGTCGTACACCTCGCGTTTTTCCTTCCAGAAGGTAATGGCGCCATGTCCCATCACCTTGTCGGGGATTTCACGCATGGCCCAGGTGCCTATTTGCAGCTGATGGCAGGCCAGCTCAGTCATAATACCCTTCGAATAAGCATTGTAAAGCCGCCAGTTGATTTGCTCGTCGGTAGCATTGTTGGGCACAGGTCGGCGCCAGTCGTTGTTGCGGTGCCAGAATGCTCTTATGCCACTTACCACTCCGAATTCTCCGGAATGCACCATTTCGATAGCGTGGATATAGCGTGGGTCGAAGAGCCGTTGCTGTCCCACAAAGAACACCTTGCCCGATTGCTGGTAGCGTTGGTAAATGGCATGTGTTTCCTCCATGGAGTAGGCGATGGCTTTTTCGCAGAATACATGTTTGCCGGCATCGAAAGCATCCAGGGCCATACGATGGTGCAGGTGCAGGGGAGTGGCAATCAATACTGCATCCACGTTTTTATCGTCGAGTAGCTTGCGGTAGTCGGTATAGGCTGTTGCAGCAGGAGCGATGGCCAGCCCGGCATCGATAGAAGGCTGAAACACATCGCAAACGGCTACGATTTCGACCTTCGGGTTCGCCGCGAGGAAGCCCATAAGGTGTTGTCCGCGCGAACCCGGACCAATAATTCCGATGCGGGCTTTTTCACCCCTGGTGTGTTGTTGCTCCGAAAAAGCTGAAAACCAGGGACTCGTTGCCAGCAACACGCCCCCGGTAATCATTCCTGCATTTTTAATAAATTGTCGTCTGTTGAGTGTATTCATCCGAAAAAAAAGATTGGTATCGATAGTGGGTACTTTAATAGCCAACAAAAATAGTGGAATTTTATTGTTTTTCGGATTGAAACTTTTAATCAGAAAGTTTTTTATTAAATGTTAATAATTTCAAGTGCTTATAGGGTCAGCTTCATACTCTTATCTCCGGCCCTGAGAATAAAAATACCCTTTAAATTGCCAATTCGTTTTTGTGCATCCGATGTTGCAATTTGCTTTACTAAACAACCCGAAGGTGAGTAAATATTTATGTTTTGATCTGCAACTGAGGGGTCTGTAATTTTCAAACATCCTTCGGTAACGATGGCCCATGCTGTTTTCTGGTGTAAGGATGATAGCCCGCTTTGTACATTTTGAAGTACCAAAAGAGGTTGAAAACCACTGGTGTTTTCTTTCGAATGGAAGAAAATCGGGTCGTTGAAGGTAGTCCCTGTAACCGACATCTGACGTATATGCAGGTTAATGATGTTTCGTCCGGCTGCTTTTTCGGTATTGACCCAGTTGGTAATATCCCATTCGTGGTATTTTTCCACAAAATCGCCTTCGAAATTCACCTGCGCAATGCTATCGGTAGCATAATTGGTACCCGGACGTACTGCTCCGTTGATGGTCGCTTCGGTCCAGTTGTAATTGGTATAGGTAGATGCGATTTTCAGGATACGTACCGGACAAACAACTCCATCGTCGGTGCCATATAGTTTCAACACTACTTTATCGTAAGGAGGCACGAGGGTAGAAGCTGTAATGTCGAACTTTATGGCCACGTCGGTGCGAAATTCGCCCGAAGTGCTGAATCGGGTACGAAGAAGTGCATCACTGCCGAAATTGTCGGTTTTGGAGCTATGAAAAAAGAAGTAGGAATCGTCGGTCGGACCTGTTGAAAAAGTTTGAGAACTGACCTGTTGTACTCCGATAATCAAGAAAGCAAAGAATAAAGTTTTAATGTTCATAATGATATAATTTTAAGGTGAAAAATTAATAGGTGAATTCCAGTTGTAAACCCTGTGAACTGTCGGTGCCCACCCAGGTTCTGAATAATCCTTTTTCGATTGTTTTTATAAGATCGTGTCCATAAAACGACAAATCGTCGGTGATAAGCGTAAATACTACTTCTTTTTGTTCACCGGGTTTGAGCTGTACGCGTTCGAAGCGTTTAAGTTCTTTTACCGGACGTGCTACCGATGCGACCACATCCTGCACGTAGAGCTGCACGACTTCGGTGCCGGCATAGCTGCCGGTATTCCGGAGTTTGACGCTGAAGCTGATTTCGCCCTGGCTTTGCAGCTCATTCCTTGTAATTTTAAAATCGGAGTATTCGAACCGGGTGTATGATAGTCCGTAACCAAAGGGGAATAAGGGACGAAAGCCATAATCGAGATAGAAAGAAGTGTTGCCCAGCGATGTTTGCTTCGCCTCGCGGGGTATTTCATATAAGGATGGGAGCTTGTCGGGAGCCGGTCGACCGGTAGCATTGTGATTGTAATGTACCGGAATCTGCCCTGTATGCCGTGGGAAGCTTACCGGTAATTTCCCTGAAGGATTGACATCGCCCAGAAGAATGCGCGCAATGGCTGGTCCGCCCATCGTTCCGGGATGAAAGCCATAGAGCACCGCGCCGGCTTGTTCGATTTCTTTTTCGATAGTGAGTGGCCTGCCGGCCATTACCACTAGTACGAGAGGCTTGCCTGTTTTACTGATTTCAGTAACCAGTTCCGATTGCAATCCCACCAGGTTCAGATCGGCCATGCTGTGTGCTTCTCCACTAAGAATGGATTCTTCACCCAGGAAAAGGAGTACAACATCACTTTTTTGGACTACCTCCACCGCTGTTTTAAAGCCCTTTCGGCTCATATCCCGCGAATATTCCAGTCCGGGTTCATACAGGATGCGAAGCTTACGGCCGGTATATTCCTGCAGCGCCCGAAGGGGGGTGATGGTTTTTTCTTTTTCGCCATCGAAAACCCAGGTGCCCAGCTGGTCGTGGGGTGCATCGGCCATAGGGCCAATGACAGCCAGGGTATTCCATTCCGGCTTTAGGGGAAGCAGGTTGTTGTTTTTCAGAAGTACAAACGATTCTTCGGCGGCCTGACGGGCACTTTCGAGGTGGCTGGCGGCATACAGCACCGATGGATTGGCTTCGTTGTATGGTTTTTCGAACAGTCCGAGCTGTTGTTTCATGCGCAGTACACGCAGTACGGCATCGTCGAGCAGGGTCATCAGACTGCTATCGGCGGCTATCAACTGTTGCAGCTCGTTGGTATAGGCCGAGCTCATCATGTCGATGTCGATGCCTGCCTGCAGTGCTTTGAGTGCGGATTCGGTGCGGTTGGTTGCAAAACCGTGTTTTATCATTTCATTGATGGCATTCCAGTCCGATACCACCACTCCGGGAAACTGCCACCTTTTTTTCAGGACATTTCTAAGCAGTTCTGTGTCGCCGGTAAGCGGAATGCCGTCGTTGTCGTTGAATGAAGCCATAAAACTGGCAGCACCTGCTTGGTTGGCTGCACGAAAAGGTGCCAGGTACACGTTGTGCATCAGCACCGGAGGTATGTTGGTAGAGTTATAATCTCTTCCGCCTTCTGCTGCTCCATATCCCACAAAATGCTTGGCACAGGCCGCAATCGAGTATTTATCGGCGAGACTCTTTCCCTGAAAGCCTTCGATCATGGCCGCACCCAGTACAGAGCTTAGGTAAGGGTCTTCGCCAAGGCTTTCGGCAATTCGCCCCCACCGGGCATCCCTCGAAATATCGAGCATGGGCGCAAAAGTCCAGCGAATACCTTCCGAATAGGCCTCGGTAGCTGCAATGCGGGCACCTTCACGCACGATGCAGGGGTTGAAGGTGGCAGCCTGTCCCAGCGGGATTGGAAAAATGGTTTTGTAACCGTGAATGACATCCCGTCCATACAACAGAGGGATCTTCAGTCTGCTTTCTTTTACAGCAATCTCTTGAACCTGGTTCATGTAACGGGGTTCAATATTGATAACAGAACCAACTTTGCCTGCCCTGATGGCTTTTTTAGTTTCTTCGCCGATATCGCCTCTCAGGCTTAGCTGATGGAGCTGTCCGATTTTTTCTTCAAGGGTCATTTGTTGAAGTAACTGCAGGCAAAAATCACTGTTGCCGGATGAGTTGGCATTCGCCTGTTTCCCGCTTGCAGGAATGAATTCAGAACATATCATCGAAATAACCAGTAGTATACTAAGTGTTCTCATTTTAATTTTAAAGTTTCATAAATAAAACTGTCCCTGTCTTCTCGTCCTGCTCAACCTGCAGGATATATGCTCCTGTAGCCAGTGAACCCACTTCCACTGTATAGGGAGAGATTCCTTCCTGTTGGCTTTCGTGCATTGTTTTCCCCTGCATGCTTACCACCCGAATCGTGATTGGGGTGGAGGCGTGTTGTGTATAATCGAAAAGCAGGGTGTCGGTTACCGGATTTCCTTTAAGGATAATGCCCGATGATTCCTTATCGATAGTGTGTACCGACGAGGAGGGATTGTATTCGAAAGCTCCCAGGTCGGGAATGCCATTAATAGGTACCTGGTTGCCGGCGAAATCGACTGTTGCGGCACCTGTGATGCTGGTGCCGTAATCGATACAGGGAGAGCCTGACCGCAGCATGAATTTCTTCATTTCGTTCAATCCTTCGCCTGCTGTTGTTACATCCTGCGCAAACAGTGGGTCGGCACGCAGGGCTTTGGCATCGTTGGGATAACTTCCGATATTGGTACCGTGAATGAGGTTGTGCGAAAATACTGTTCCGGGACTCGAACTGGTGCTTAAATCCTGTACACCTCTCTTTTTGCTGTTCAGGTAATAGTAAATATTGTTGCTGTAGCGGGTGTTCGATGGCCATCCTCCCCAGTTTTTATGATAATGCATACGGAAATTGCCGTACTCGTCGTAGGGCTGTGTTGGCTCTTTGGTGTTGTCGTCGTTGTAGCTGGTGTTGTTGTAAATGCGGCAATTGGTTACCATTCCTGACAGTCGGATGCCATGGTGCCCATTGTTGTAGAAAATATTGTGCCTCACCAGGGTTCCTTCGTTGAATCCTCCGTAGGAAGACGGACCTCCGGTAATAAGAATTCCTCCGTACTCGTTGTTGTGCGAATAGTTGTACTGGATGATGGTGTGTTTCGATTTGTAGTCGCTGTCGAAACCTCCTGCATCGTGATCGCCGGTTTGGTAAATAGTATAACGTGATTCGTTGAATTGCCAGATGGCGCTGTCGGTGTTGAACGAGAAGCAGGCATTTCCGGAAAGTTTATAGCTGCACCGGGTAAACAGATTGTATTCCATAATGGGTTTATGGGCCACTCTGACAATCAATCCGTCGGATGCACATTCTTCAAAGGTGTTTCCTTTGAAATGCATGTTGAGACTTGGGTGCCAGTTGGTGTTGGTGGTTAATGTGCGGTTTTGCCAGGTGGATTGATTCGCTGCTCCATGACGATCGACACGGTAGAAATGGCAGTTCTCCATGGTATAGCCATTCCAGCGGGTAGGCACATTATTGCCTGTAATTTCGGAGAAAATGCCACAACTGCTTTTGCCGAGCAGGTCGCCATCGTCGGTGGTAAGGCTGCCATTGATGTTCGATAGTTTCAGCCCTTTGAAATGAACGTTTTTAATTTCACCCGCATCCTCGGCATGGCAAAAAATGCCGCGACGAATTACCGGAACTTCTTCCGAAAAATTGGTGATTTCGAGGTCCTGTATCAGAATGTCGGGTTGGTTAAATATTTTCAGGGTGTAATATTCGTTGCCCTCTGCATCAAGTACAGGAAGGTTTCCGGTGCCATAACTGCCAATTTCGAAGCGGGCATTGCTGTTTTTAAGGTGTTTCACAAAAAGGGATCCCTTAAATGCAGAACCTCTGCGGAACACTAACTTATCTTCCGATTTGAAAAAGTGTTGTCCGGCACGTTCCAGTGTTTTCCAGGCTTCGGCTGGCGATAAACCCGATGCTACATCGTTGCCTTCTTCGGCATCCACATAGATAATGTTGGGTGTGTCGTAAACCGATGCCGCTGATGCTGTAGCGGTGAATTGCAAATAAGGACTGTTACCGGAGCTGTTTTCTTTGGAATGATAAAAAGCTTCGACGGCATGGTCCTGCTGAATGCGGTCGGCGACCACCAGTGTGACTGATTGAACTCCTTGTTTGCGGAGATGATTGATGTAGGGTGCCAGCTCGACCGTGTAGTATTGGTCGGTTGTGCTTACCCGAAAGGTTCCCACAAAATCGCTGAGCGATGGTTTGCCATTGGCGCTGCCCCTGAGCGAGGTGTCGGTCCAGTTTCCAAACGCACTGAACACATCCACCAGTTTCGATGCGTTGGATTTACCATAAATATTAAAGGTCACCGACGAATATTCGGCATTCATGGCGCTGATGTCGAACCGGATATACGACTGCCTGGTGAACTGAGCATCGCGCGAATAGCGGCTTCGCAGTTGCGACTCGGTACCGTAATTGGTTCCCATGTTGGCCCCACTCATGTAGATGTAACCATCGGCTGTAGGATTAATCCGTTGTGCAGCACTTAACTGCGAAATCAGGAGAAAAAAAGTAAGAAGAGTTGTTATTTTAAGCATAGTGAAAATAAGTTGTTCGCTCCACCGGATAATTATTGTTTACCGGCGGAGCGTAAAAGAATTAATTGTAACCTTCGGTTTGCGGGAATCCAGGACCCATGGCATCGATTTGTGTTTGCGGTATCGGCCAGTTCACGTGAATGGGTTTTACATTGAATCGAACCAGTACATCGTTGTCGGAGCCATTGAAATCGATATAATACTCAGCTTTAGGAGCAAAACGGGGGTCGCGGCCATCGGAAACACCATAGCTGGTGCGATTGAAATCGGTGAGTGTCGATCCCGGCCATTTAGTAAAGTCACCCGCATAGCTTTTCATTTGTTCGAACCAGATGCCGTTTCGTTTCAGGAAGTCCCACCTGCGGCCTTCGAAAGCCAGTTCGCGTGCATTTTCGTCGCGAATCATGTCGAAGGTAACGTTCGATACCGGATTATTACCTGCCCGAACCCAGGTTTTGTTGTAGTAGTACTGCGCTTTTCCCTGATTACCCAGGTGGAAGTAGGCTTCGGCACCCAGCAGGAAGCTTTCGGAAAGGCGGAAAATCATGATGTCTTTGAAACTTGAGCTTCCACCATCAGTATCGATGGGTTTGGTCCACAGGTCGGCATACTTTATCGAAGAAGGCAGAATTTGCCGGCGATCGACTTTTGCACGACCGGCTGCCGGGAGGTCGCGGCCAACGATGGTGTCGCCGATTTTTACGGTATAAGGAGTTGTGCCATCGTTGCTGGTGGTCCAGTATTCCATGCCTCCTGCTGCGGCAGGTGTGGTTTTCTTTTCCCGAACGGGTATGGTTATCAGTGCATTGGGGTTCTGATAGGTATAGTGGGTCTTGTAATACGCACTCAACCGTTTGTCATTAGCGGGATATAAACTCATCAGGTAGCTGTTGGGAAATACCAGTCCCCAGTTACGACCCAGGTTTTCGGTATTGTAGCGTTGCAACACGCCGTTAACCATCTGATGGGTGTAAATCATTTCGAATCCAATACTTATAAACTGCGATCCCAGCCTATGGCCCGATCCACCTCCCCGTTCTTTGTCGAAGTTGAGTGTGAGCAGCGATTCCGACGATTCGAGCAGGTTGGAACGGTTAAATATAGAGGCATTGGTAGGTTCCATCGAATGGGTGTTTTCAATTTCGATGGAGTCGACCTGCAGTGCCACTTCGCTCCAGTTTTGATCCCAGGCAGCTACAAGGGCTTTCATGTGGCGGGCCGCAGCGCGTCCTATTCTGCCGGTATTTTTTTTCTCCACCGTTAAGGGTAATCCACGTATGGCTCTGTCGAGGTCAGAATACATCAGTGCAAATACCGAGTCGCGATGAGCAGGTACGAAACTCATATCGCCGATGTTATCGCGGGTGACCGGTCGGGTAGAAAGATAAAGCCTCGAAAAACGGGAATACAAGCCATAGTAACAATAGGCTCTCCAGAAGGATGCTTCGGCAACAGGATAGGTGGCAGCATCGCCCAGTTTTGCGCCATAATAGATGATTTCGTTCGTGCGCCCAATCATGTAGTATCTTCGGCTCCAAAGGGTGTTATAACAAAGGGTGTTGATGTTATTGTTGGTAGGGCTGGGGTCGGTATAACGACATAGAGCTGCATCGTCGCCAGTGGTAAACAGTGCCAGATCGGTGAGCCTTTCGCCCCAAAGATGAGCGGCCAGAAATCCATTTGCATTGCCGGCGGTTACAACTGATCGTTCGTAGCGGTACAATGCTACTACCATTTTATCGAGCCCTTCAGGGGTATTGAAAAGTGTGTTGGTCGTAAAGTTCGTTTCCGATTCTTCGGTAAGAAAGTCGCTGCAGCTAAAACCAATCAGCAAACTTAGTAGCAGTACTGTATGGTGAATGTGTTTTTTCATTTTTTCAGAATGTTAAATTTAAACCTACGATAATGGATTGTGCTTCCGGGTAACTGGAGGCAGTAAGCTCGGGGCTGTACGACTTAAAGTCGGTGAGAGTGAACAGGTTGGTGCCTGTAAGGTAAATTCTGAGCCGGTCGACACCTGCCTTTTTGATGATAGCCTTCGGCAGGGTGTAACCCAGTGTTACCGAACGCATACGGAAATACGAAGCATCCTGATAACCCAGCAGGTTGATTTGAGGCACCGATGCAGTGAACTGTGGACGCGGAGCCTCGTTCGACTTGTTTTCGGGTGTCCAGTAGTTTACTTTCATACCATTGAGTTTGCCGTTCAGACTTCCTCCCTGGTTGTAGGCATACAAATAGGGATTGGTTTTGGTGACGTTTTGAACGGTGTAAAACTCCATTTGCAGGTCGATACCCCGGTAATTGAGTGCGGTGTTGAACGAAGCGTACCACGATGGGTCGAGGTCGTAAATTTTACGGTCGTCGACAGTAATACTTCCATCGCCATTGTAATCGAGAACTTTAATGTCGCCTGCCTTAGGTTTTGCAGTGCCCGGAAGGTAGTCATTATCAGTAGGTTCTTCGCCTTCCTGCCAAATGCCCCCGAACACGTAATCGCGTACGGCATTGATGGAATAACCAATAAAGTAATTTCCGGAATTGATGTAATTACCTTCTTCATCAACGCGTCCATCGAGTGCTACAATTTCGTTTTTTTGTTTCGAGAAGCTTCCTCCGATGTTCCATACCAGGTGGCGGGTGTTCACCAGTCTTGAATTTAAAGAAACTTCGAGTCCGTTACTGCGCGTTTTTCCCAGATTATCCCACATATTGGAATAACCGCTGATGGAAGGAATGATGCGGTTGATAAGAAGGTCGTTGGTGTTGGTAATGTAGTACTCGACCGAACCATTCAGCTTGCCATTGAGGAAGGAGAAGTCAATCCCCGTGTTAAATGATTCGGTGCTTTCCCATTTCAAACCCGGGTTTTGAAGCGAGTTCGAGGGCAGGTAGCCCAGTGCCAGCTTACCATCAAGCATGTACTCGTGCGACTCGGCAAGTCCGAGGGTACGGTAAGGTGGTATGGCCCAGTTGCCTACAGTTCCATACGAAATGCGGTACTTGAGCATGTCGATCCAGCTTTGATTTTTCAGAAATGTTTCTTCGTTGATACGCCATGCAAAGGCCATGGATGGAAAGCTTGCCCATTTGTTCTCGGGGCCGAAAACAGTTACTCCATCGCGTCGCAGTGATGCTGTAAGCAGATAACGGTCGGCATAGTTATATTGCGCCCGGGCTGCAAACGAAACAGATCGCGACCGGGTAATTGCCCTGATAACACTGTTTACTTCCGAATCGCCGGCAATATTCCATCCAAAAATATCGGTCGGAGCATTGATGAAATCGTAACCGGTGGTGCGCTGCAAATCTTCTTCGGTCGACTGAATGAGCGTGATGCTGGCTTTGTGCTTTGTACTGCTGAAAGGAACTTCGTAGTTGATCACATTGTCGATGAGCCAGCTCGAACGATTGAAGGCTCTGATGCCACCTTCTCCTGTGGAACCAGGATACAAGGTGGTTTTATAGTCACCTGCCTCACGGTTATTGGAGCGAATGTTGGTGCTGAAGCGGTAGGTGAAGTTTTTAAAAAGTTTGAAATGTGCAAATCCCGAAAGGGTCAGGTATTCGTCGTTTTGCCTGTTCGAATATTCGCGGTTACGCCAGATTGGATTGATGGTGCCTGAAGTGTTGGTTTCGCGCAACAGCTCTCCATTGGCATCGTAAGCCTGCGAAAGTGTAGGTTGGGTAATAACTTCGTTGAAAGTAGCATCTGCACTTTGCCGGTTGGCCAGGGCGTAGGAGAAGTTAAATCCGATATCGAGCCACTTAAAAGGAGTGTAATCGGTGTTCAACCTGAAGTTGGTACGGTCGAAGCCCGATCCTACGACAATACCATCCTGGTTATAATAGCCAACACTGGTGGCCAGTTTGAGTTTGTCGCTTCCTCCACGCATGCTCAGGTCGTATTTCTGTTGCAATGAATTAGTAAACAGCTCATTTTCCCAGTTGGTGTATTTTTGATTTACATATGCATCATACATAATAGGGTCGTCGAGTACGGTTTGGTATTCGATGGCATCAACAGTACCAATTCCGGCGTTACCGTCGTTATACTTGGCCCAGAAACGCAACTTAACCCATTCGTCGGGACTGTAGAAATCGAAGTTGCGCACAAAGCGCTGGGAGCCGACATAGGAGTTTAGGTCGACTGTAAATTTTCCTTCCTGTCCGCGCCTGGTGGTTATTAATATTACCCCGTTCGAAGCCCGTGCGCCATAAATGGCCTGTGAGGATGCGTCTTTCAGAATTTCAACTGAACTGATATCGGAAGCATTCAGATCGTTGATATGCGGCACTATCATTCCATCGACAAGGTAAAGAGGAGTTTGTGCCGAAGACAGCGATCGATTGCCCCGGATAAGTATGCCGGATGCGCCTCCCGGTGCGGGATCGCTGAGTGTAACCTGTACTCCTGCTGCCTGTCCGCGGAGCATCTCGGTTACATTTGATGCCGGAAATTTCCGGATGTCGTCTGCTTTGATGGATGCTATGGAACCGGTGAGGTCGCTTCGCTTTTGTACGCCATATCCAATGACCACTACCTCGTCGAGCGTACGGGTGTCCTCGGCAATGGCAATGATGAGGCTGCTTTTGCCCTGAATGGAAACTGTTCGCTGGATATAGCCCACATAGCTGATGGTCAGACGGCCGTCGACCGGTGCTTCAAGGGTAAATTCTCCGTTACTGTCAGTGATGGTGCCAATAGCGGTATTCTCCAGACGGATTGATGCACCGATAACCGGATCTCCATAATTGTCGAGAACTTTTCCGTGCAGAGGGCGGGTGGGCGACTGTGCCGGGCTGGTTTCTCCGGTAAATGAAGTTGTTTTTTTCAGAATAATGTTCTTACCTTCGATTGTAAAGCTGATTCCGGTAGTGGTTAGCGCTTTTCGTAAGGCATGTTCGATACTTGTGTTTTTGACATTAAGACTCACCGACTGGTTCATGTCTACTGTTTGTTCGTCGTATACAAACAAGTAATCGGTTTGTTGTTCGATTTGACGAATAAGTGCACGCAACGGAGAATTGGTGAGATTGATGTTGACGGTGTTTTTTGACTGGCCAAAGGCTGCCGCCTGTAAGCTCCATAGTACAGTAAGTATGACCAGTGTTTTTCTGAATCTGACCCATGACCAGGGTCGCTTTCCATAAGGATGTTTCATGGTATCCGCATGTTTTTGTGTGATTAATATTAGAATGGTTTGTGTTTTTTTCGGAAGGAAACAACAGCCTGTTTCCTGTTGTTAGTGAATCACGATGATGTTGGCATTTTCATTGCGTGTGTAGTTGAAATTATACGTTTTCTGTAATACTTTCAGTATATGTTCGATGCCTTCTTTCTGTCGGAATTTTCCGGTACAATGCTGTGTGAGTAACTGACTGTTGTTGACCTGAATGTCGACCTGGTAATATTGTTCGAGTTTGGTAAACAAGCCGGTCAGATTTTCATTTTTAAACACATAGATTCCATCCCGCCATAGGAAGTCGTCGTTGCCTTCAAAGGTAGTTTTAACTAATCTGTCGTTTTTTAACGATACCCGTTCGTTGGGTACCAATACCAATTTTTGCTTCGTAATGGTATTCTCTACCTGTACCGATCCCTCGAGCAACGATGTTTCGAAGAGTCCGGTCGAATGATAGGCCATCACATTAAAACGGGTTCCCAATACACGAATGGTTTGGTTACCAGCTTTTACAATAAATGGCCGGGATGCGTCATGTGCCACTTCGAAGAAACCTTCTCCATCAATGCTTACCTCGCGGTTTTCTCCTTCGAAGCTGGATGGAAAATGAAGTTCTGAATTTGAATTCAGGGTTACCCGTGTGCCATCCGAAAGGGTGAGGTTTACACGTTGCCCCGCGGGTACTTCTACCGAATGTGCCACCAGTTGTTCGCGATGTGTGAGTTGTTGTATAAACAGACTACCTGTTACCGATACTGCTACAACGGCTGCAACCTGCATCCATCTTTTGATGAAATGGAACCTGTTGGGTGTAGTTGACGTTTTGATTTCATGATCGCTCCAAATGGCGGCATCGTACAGTCGCCGGTAGTGCATAAATGTACGCCGGTTATCGGGACTGGCTTCAATCCACTGCATCAGCAGTTCTTTTTCGGTTTCAGAGCTTTCGCCCCTGAGGTATTTTTGAATACTGTTGTTATCCATACGATAGAATATTGGTAGGGGAAATAGTACGTTTTTGAAGTTAATATGTACACTTTAGGTACCCCTCTGATGTATAGACAACCGGGGGGAAGAAATCACTAGTAAAGATTGCAGGAAAATTTAATATAATTAATACAGCAGGAAAATCAGCGTTGGCAGGTAATCTTTTAGCCCTTCGCGCAGTATTTTCATGGCTTTTGCAATATGGTAGTCGACTCCTTTTACGGTGATCCCGGTTAGTGACGCAATTTCCTTATGCGATTTATCTTCTAACCGACTCATAGAAAATATTGTGCGTGTCTGTTCTGGCATGGATGCAAGTGTTTTTTCGAAAAGCTGCTTCAGCTCATCCGAAAATAAAAGTTCCGGATCGCAGGATTCCAGCGTTGAAATCCTGAATTCCAGTTCACGAAGTATAGAGCTCTGTATATTTTCGTGCGTCCTCAGTCTCAGTTGTTCCCGTTTGAGGTAGTTAAATGCGTCATTTTTGACAACGGTGAGTAAAAAGGCCGATATATTCCGTATATCTTCTTCTCCGAAAATTTCCCACAGTTTAACCATGGCTTCCGAAGCAATTTCATCGGCTATCTCAGTATTGTGAACGTAGGATTTTGCAAATAAAAAGCATTTGCGGTAATAGCCTGAATATAGTTGGTTGAACTCCTGTAGTTTGTTTTTTTTCATCCTGTGCAATGAAGCAAGTTCCCGGACAGACTGCTCCTTTTCATGATTTGACTGCAAATATAAAGTTTATTCCTGAAAAAAGGAAAGTTAGCTGCTGGTGGTTTCGGCTATATTATGTACTTTTGCAGGAATTAATCCCGAAAAAGTTATCAGGTGAAAGTTTTAGTTACCGGAGGAGCCGGCTTTATCGGTTCCCATCTATGTGAAACACTTCTTGCAAAAGGCTATTCTGTGGTGTGTCTGGATAATTTTTCCACCGGACACCGGCGCAATATAGAGCCTTTCCTTTCCAGTTCTTTATTTCAATTGATTGAAGGCGACATCCGCAGCCTCGATACCTGCCGGCAGGCGGTGGAGGGTGTCGACTATGTGCTGCACGAAGCGGCACTGGGCTCGGTGCCCCGTTCAATCAACGATCCGATTACGTCGAACGAAGTGAATGTTTCGGGATTTCTGAATATGCTGGTAGCCTCGCGCGATGCCGGCGTGAAGCGTTTTGTGTATGCAGCCAGCTCATCAACCTACGGCGATTCGGCCTCGCTGCCCAAGGTAGAAGAGGTGATTGGTCGTCCCCTTTCGCCCTATGCCATTACCAAGTATGTAAATGAACTGTATGCCGATGTGTTTTCGCGTACCTACGGGATGGAATGCATCGGTCTGCGCTATTTCAATGTGTTTGGCCCGCGCCAGGATCCGAACGGTGCCTATGCTGCGGTGATTCCGCTTTTTGTGAAACTGCTGCGCAACCATGAGTCGCCCCGCATTAATGGTACCGGAGATTACTCACGCGACTTTACCTTTGTGGCCAATGTGGTGCAGATGAACCTGCTGGCCATGACCACCACAAATTCTGAAGCGGTGAATACCGTGTATAATACTGCCTTCGGTGAACGCAATACCTTGCTGCA
>JAVFAG010000037.1:0-29025 GCA_034002585.1 Paludibacter sp. | reverse complement strand
ATTCGATTACTTCGACATAAATATCGCCCATGCGCATACGCATTTGATATTCGTTGAGCCAGGTGCCATCGGCATTTTTCACAACCTTATAATCGTCAGAAACTGAAGCTCCTGTAACTACGACATCGCTACCCAATGCCAGCCGAATTTCGTTAGCGCTGATGCGGTAGGTTACATCTTCGTAAGGATTCTCTGTATAATGTGCCGGAATACCCAGTTTTTGTGCGAAATGATCGCTGAGTTGGCGACACAGGTCAAACTGAACAGGTACTCTGTCGGGTAATCCGGGTAATTTTTTAAATGCAGTTAAAACTCTTTCTCGTGAATTCATGATTTAAATATTTGTAATTTTACACTTTCTATTTTTTAAAAACAAGCACCAGTATTTCGTCGGGTTCTAACGACACTTCCAATCGATCAAAATTCCCACTTTCAGAATTTGATAGTATAAAGTCAGAAAAAGGTTTGAGTTTTAAAGTTTCCTGATGCCAATTCTTATAGTGTTCAATATTCCGGTTTATCATTCGAAATGCGTTGGGCCAGTTAGTAGCCATTTGTTGAACAGTATGTGTATTGTAACTGAAACTGGAATAGGAGGCTTTCAAATTATTGTCTCTTTTTAATTCATTTTTCATCAGCATCGAAAAAGATGTAGCGTTTCTTAATCTTACTGCTGCTGCATTTTTCGTGAGTTTAAACGGTAGCTTATCGGTGGGTATACTAACAGAGATACTTTTTTTAGTGGTATCAGTTAAACTCTTCGACCACGAAGAAATGATGAAAGTAATGTCGTTTGGTGAAGTAAACAGGGTAGGGGTATATTCTCTGTCGTTCGTGTTGTGTATGTTATACCTTAATAAATAGGAGTCTTTATTCAGTTGATGATCTAAAATAGTATATAGCCAACCCACACCTGTTAAAAATAAAATATCTTTTCCGGAATTTCTGATTTTCTCACATGGTTGCCAATTCCAGCATTTATGAAGTCTTCCTGCTGCATGCATTCTGAACAATACCTGATGATGCCAGGCTGCTGAATGTACCGCAGAAAACTTGTAATCCGGCTCATCTTTACCTGTCAGTACACCAAACTGATGAAATTCAAGACTCAGATTCCCGGTGAAAGCATTTGGTAAACTATCCAAAACCTGACGAAAACTAGTATCAGATAAAACAATTCGTTGCAGCGGACTTAAATCCTCACGCTCAGGAAATGAATGTGACGAGCGGGCGAGGGTCACAACAGGTGATGGTTTGTCGCATCCAGCACTATTTTTTCCATTGTGCAGATGCTTAAACAATTCGATGTAATTCACCGCATTGTTTTTATCTGCCGGGCCTCCTCCAATTTCGCCGGGTAATATACCTGCATTAGGAAATACTTCCAATATTGCTTTAGAGGAAAAGTCGTATAGCTTATGAAAATCTTCCTGATTACCAGTAAATGATTTCTTTTGAGTGTACTCATTTCCGATTTTAAAATTCAGGTAATTCTGAACTTCAAGTGGATACACTCTTTTCATTTCCATGCAAATGGCTTTTATGAATTGATACCATTCGTCCCAGTCACGGGGAGGTTCAGTAGCACCATAAGGTCCCGATTTGGATGGATCGCGACTGATTGCCCAGGGAATATTTTCGATACCAATGGTAAATTTGGTATATCCGTTATCGATATAAGGTTTAAGCCTCGCATAAACTAAAGGAAGTCGATACTGCACTTTTCCATTTTCATCTAAATATATTAAGTCATTCGTTGGGAGTTGGTTCCCGTCGTGTTTCCAGGTTTGCGGAAATCCACCTAAAAATCGAGTAATGGAAATATGATTTGCAAATATTACTTCACGGGCTGATTTTTTCTTTATGTATGGAAAATCACAACCCGAAATCCAGAAATCAGGGATTTCTTCGAGTTGCAAACTCTGATGCACTAAATGTCCCTGTAATTGGGTGTTTCGATAAAAATCGGTCAACTTACCAAAAGCATTACATTCAATATTTGGGTTCACGCCCCAGTTCTTATCGAAAGTCTGATTTTTACTCAGAGATTTTGAAGATTGTTCAAAAGTTGCTGCATCGATTTTTTGTTGTGCAATTGTAGTTGTTGAATATATTGTAAGTAGAATTAAGAGTTCCTTTTTCATTTGCTTATAATTATTTTTTGGAAATTTTCTTTAAACTTTGAAAAGTAGATGCCGGAAGTCCCATAAAATTATACAATTCTCCAACCACAAAGTCTTTAAACGCGTATCTCACTCCTATTGGTTCTTTGATGGAGTCATTCCAAACAACGACTTTTCCTTCTTTTGTCAGTTTAGCTTTCGCTTTGACATAAACAGTATCCTTTCCTGCAATTTCAAAATTCACTAACTCTTTACCATACGTTGTTAAACCCGATTCGGCGTAATCAAATGAAACTATGGCTTCATTACTTTTTATTTCAAGTGATTTAAAAATCGGACCGCAAAATCCAAAACCCTTCTGTTGATAGGTTTTTGCCAATGCTAAATACAAAAAACGATCGGCAACAGTTTTTTTATCGATTGGATGGATGTTATTTTCTTCTCCTGCATCAGTAAGAATAACGATACCTGAATTCGGAATTGTTTTAACACATTCAGCCATTGCATGACGCATATAAGGCAAAAGTCCGTTTTTAGTATCATAAGGAGCTAATTGGGCAAAATAAAAAGGAATATCTCCCATTCCCCAATGGTTCCGCCATTCTTTCACCATCGCCGGCAGTTGACGTGAATACAATTCATATGCTCTGTGATTGCCTTCTCCCTGGTACCATAAAATACCCTTTATTCCAAAGCCTGCAATTTGCATTACCATAGTTTCAAATAACTCAGCGGGTTTGGCATTGGGAGTTTTTTCCTCTGTGGAAATGCCAAATTCTTCATTGAGCAACTTCTCACTCATCCAGGATTCAATCCTTGTTCCACTTCGTGCACATTTAATTATTCCCACCGGTGTAGTTAAATGTTCCTGAAGTTGTTTTGCAAAAAGATAACCTATTGCACTAAATTTTGAAGCGGATTCCGGAGTTGCTATTAACCACTTTCCTTTAAATGAAGCTTTATCTTTACTGGTTGAACTATCTACAGTAAATAACCGTAGATTGTTATTTTTTGAATTCAAAATGTAATGATTCGCATCTTTAATTACAGCAATATTGGGAACCCCGGCTAACGGTATATCCATATTTGACTGTCCAGAACAAAGCCAAACTTCACCAATCAGAATATTGCTGATTTTCAACTCCTCACCATCAGAAATGGTTAGTTCGTGCGGACCTCCGGCTACCGGAGTTACTATAGTTGTCTTCCAGTTACCACTTTTATCGGCTTCAACAGTTACAGTATTTCTATTCCAACTGTTGTTTACGGCAACCTTTTTCCCGGGGTCGGACTTCCCCCAGATAAGCACCCGGGACTGTTGCTGCAATACGATATTGTCTGAAAAAATCGGTGGTAATACAACTTTTGCATGTATAGACTGGCTTAATGCAAACATTATAAGAGCCACAGCTGCTAAATAATCTCTCATTACAGGATGAAGTATTAATAATTTGGCTTGACAAATTTGTCAACTTGTTGTTGCGGTGTGGGATTGGGGTTTTGCAATTTGAAATCCACCGCCATTTTGTCAAATTGCTGCACCATTTTGTTTAATAATTCGGGTCGCGTCTTTGACAAATCAATCTGTTCAGCTCTGTCTAACTTCAGATTGTAAAGCGACCATATGCCATTATCGATTTCGGAGGTTACAATTTTCCAATCACCATCAATCAGAGCTTTATTTCCCTGGTGATCGAAATACAGGGGATGAGTCGTTGCTTTTTTATCTGATATAAATGCAGGCACGAGCGACTTTCCGTGCAGTTTTGGATAATCAGTATTCACCACTTTTCCCATTTCTACACCACTTAACCCAATCACAGTTGGTAAAATATCAATAAAATGGGCTGGTGATCTGCGAATTTCATTTTTTGCTTTTATACCCTCAGGAAAGTGTACAACCAGCGAAGTTGCAACTCCACCTTCGTGTACCCATATTTTGCTGCGGCGGAACGGTGTGTTACTTGCCATTGCAAATCCGGGCCCAAGACAAAGATGTGTATCTGCTGAACCAGGCACAGCTAACAGATCATGTCCCCTTCCCCGCACCATCATTTCGGCCGAGGCTCCGTTGTCCGACATTATAAAAATGATGGTGTTTTCAAACTGGTTCATCCGTTTCAGTTCTGCAACAATTCGTCCCACTTCCTGATCCAATTTGTCAACCATTGCAGCATGAATAGCCATTTTTAATGCCTGAAATTCCTTTTGCTTTTGTGTTAATGTATTCCAATCAACAGTTTCAAATACTTCACCATTTCCATATTTGCTCAGCAGGTATTTATCATCCTGGTATTCCCAGCGGGCACGTGGTTCCGGTTCCGACAGCTTTCCTTTGTATATTCCAAGTGCTTTCATCCGCTTTAACCGATTTTGACGCAACTTATCCCATCCGTCAAGGTACATATCTTTATATTTCTCAATATCTTCAGTCGATGCCTGTAAGGGGAAATGAGGAACCGTATAAGCAAGGTATAAAAAGAAAGGTTGATTTGCATAATCATCATGATGTTCCTTAAGCTGGCGCAATCCCTGATTAGTAATTTCGGTGGTTGAAAAAGTAAATTTATCAGCCCCGGAACGTACAATTGGTTGTTCGTTTATAAATTCTTTTCCATCCCAGTTGCCAAACATATTGGCGAAATGGTATGAATCGTTGAACCCCGCATCGGCAGTAGCTTTAGGCATTTCCATAACATGCCATTTGCCCGAGTGATACGATCGATAACCCACCGATGATAAATAATGGGGAATGGCACGCGACCAACCCTCTGGACGGTTCGTTGATGAAGACTGACGAACAGATTGGTAATTGTAGCCTGTTAATAAGCTGGAACGACTTGGCCACGATCGGCCACAGTTATAGAAATTGGTGAAACGAAGTCCGTTGGCAGCTAGTCCATCAATATTCGGTGTTTGAATCTCACCTCCAAAACATCCCGGATCGGAATATCCCATGTCATCGGCCAGAATGATGACGATATTGGGTTTCGTACCCTGATTGTGTTGGGCAATTGCAGTTGTACTTAGAAGCGATACAGATATAAAACCTGCCTTATAGGTTGATTTGTTCATTTTGTTTGATTTTTTTCAAAAATTGCCATTAATGCTAAATAACCATCACACAAATATCCCTCATATCCCCAGCTTTCTCCGTTCCATTTTCGCCAGTCATTTGTTTTATCTTTTGAAACATATCCCTGAAACACACCATTGTTTATAGCGTGCAGTAAATCGGTTGAAACCCGTTGATATTCATCTTTCAACCCTGCAATTTCAAGTGCTTTAAGTGTGTAATATGTCCAGTTAAGTGACAGACCTCCGTTTTCATAAATCTGGAACCCATCGCTGCCATCTTCCATATCCGACGCTCCAAATCGTTTGTTATTGTTTATGCTGACATAATCGAGTTTTTTTACAGGAATTATATTTCCGGGCAGACCCATTTTGAAGTCTTTTAATCCCATTTGTTCCATTTTCAAAAACAAACGCTTCATGATTTGCTGATGATAGTTGGCCGGAACCAGGTCGTAGTAAATAGCCATTGAGTTGACGACTAAAAAGTAGTAATCGTGTAGTTCACCATCGGCACTTTTCCAACCTGCCAACACGCCTGTTTTGGGGTTGTATAGCGTTTTAAAATAATTTGCTTTAAGCAGTTCTGCTTTATGGGAATAATTTGATACTTCTTCCTGTTTACCTAAGCTTTGACATAATTCAGTAAACAGCCTCAGAGCATCGTAGGTGAGGGTGTTGCTAAAACCATCAATATGTCCAAAACCAATCGTGTCCCACCAATTTGCAGGTCGAACAAAATTTTTATCATCAAGAGTCCAGGAGCCGGTATTACCACTAAATTCATATTCAACCAGTCCATCACCGTCCCTGTCGCGTATCATCTGCTGGTCCATCCAGGTTTTAATCTTTTCGTAATGGTTTGTTGCCCACTGCATATCTTTACTTCCTTTTACATAATTGCACGAAGCAATCACTAACGAAGGGAACGCATCCAGTGAATTAAAAGGATAATGATGACCACGGTATCCATTCATACCATACGACAATAATCCGTTCATATATCGGTCGAGCGACATGCGTAGCAAGTCGAGTGACGATAACGAATCGACTAAAAATGGAGTATTGAGGGCAAGCATCGACGACATAAACAGCGTAAATGAACAGGCATCGCTTCCCGAATTATTTGCAAATCCCATTACTTTAGGATTAATCTGAAACAGATTTAAATAATTTCGGCGATAGGCATCGAACATTGTATTCTCCACCCCGGGAAATGGTTGAAATACATTCACTACTTCAAAGGAATATTCCAGAGATTTCTCTGAATCCATTACAGCAGGCAGAAAAATTGAAATGTACGAGTTTTCAGCGCGCCGGTCTGCAAAATAGCCAATATTGACTTTTGAGTCAGAACAACGAATGGCAAATGTTCCCATATCAGGTAAATGCAGCAAGGCCGGGAGCATGGAAATGTTCTCTTCTTTCATCATTCCTAATAATGTTGCATGATTGAGTCGCTTCCCGAAGGAAAGTTTCAGACCATTAGCAGAACTATAAGCCGGAGTAAACGATTTAATCAGAAATCTTTTTTGATCAAAAGAAAATCTCCACTCAATTTTGTTGCTTTCAACATTATATAGTTCAACTTCATTTACTGAACGAATTTTCAGTTCATATTTTTTACCATTGTTAAAATCGAAAAGTACCGGATTGTATCCAACTTGACCTTTTCCCAAACCATCAACCGATAAGAATTGTATGAATGGATACACCCCGGATAAGCCAATTCGGTAATAGCCGGATGAATATTCAAATTCGGCATTTAATGATTGAGGTTTAAGAACAATATTAGTATTGCTGCTCATCAGATTGGCACAGAACAGCAACCATACAAATGGGATTATTAAATGGTATCTCATCTTCAAATATTGTTAATTAATTCCATACTTTTCTTTAAGTCTTTTGTTGGCATCAACCACAATGTTGAATAGTACTGGAGTTCGTTCAATGTCTAAATCCATTCTTAGCGGGTCCTTCTGATCCATTGCTCTGTCGGACTGATAACACCACCAGTGGATCAACTGTACTCCTGATTCTACTGCCATGTCGGCAGCTCTTTGCACAAATTTTACAGCATCGGGTTTATCATTGCCAAATGTAAGGAACCATTTGCGTCCATCACCCCAAAATACCTTATCGGTTTCAGGTTTTGGCAGAGCACCGTATTCACCTATATACAACGGAAGATGAATTGATTGGGCAATTTTCATGAAAACAGGAAGATCCAGTATAAACTTCTCATCTGAGTTTTCATTTTTAAGAAAATAGCCCGGATTACTACTGGTATAATAGTGAATATCCAATACGCCTAATCCGGTATTATCATGCATTTTCCTATACATTTCCAGTTGTTGGGAATAGGTGTCGAGACCCCATTTTTTATTCACATTAAGATTGTACGCCGATTCTCTTAAAATGGAACCTCCTGAATTAACCAGTCGAATCGGATCTTTCTTTTTGATTCGTGCAACGACATCTTTATAGAACTGAATACCGGCATCCATGGTTGGTCTTCTTTTTCCATTCGATATGAGAGTACCGGGTTGAACATCCCAAAAAAGGGTTAACTCATTCGTTACCTCCCACATTAAAATAGCTTTGCTTTTTTTGTACCTGGATACAATATCGTCGATGTAGTTGTAAAGAAGCTTACGTGACTCGGATGCAGGATTACTGACCAGTTCTCGTAAATGCTCATCTGCTTCTTCTTCAATGAAAACGGCACATCCCAGTGAGAAAACAGCACGTAGATTGTTTTTCTCAAGTAGTTCAATTGCTTTATCCAGTGCCTTATAGTAAATCTTCTCACTGTTTGCATCATCGAGATAAACTTTTTTAAAAAACCTGAATTTTGTTTCGTGAACAGCTCCAAAAAAGCGGATGGTTTTAAAGCCGGCTTTTGACAAATCCGATAATGCTTTTTGCTGACGCTTTACCACCGGATTAGTGTCATTCAGTTCGTTTCCCTTTACGGCTTCATCCCATAACGACCAAAACAGATCAAATTTATTAAAGCTTATTTCTGCAAAGGGTTTCCCATCCAGATAATATTTTCCTTCCTGAATACTCAGAACATCATTTTTTGAAACTTTTGCAAATAAAGCAGAAGTGTATACTATGCACAGTATGATTAAAATATATCGAATAAACTTCATTGTTCTGTATTAATTTAAGATTTTCATTTTTGTTTTACCAATTGAAATAAACAAAAGCCCTTTTTCATAAATATCCGGATTTTTTTCTGCGATGACATTTCTCAACATCACTCCCTGTGCATTGAAAATACGGAGAGTTTTACCAATATATTCATCTGGAATAAATAATTTTCCATCAGCAAACCAGCAATTTTTTTCATAGTCTGAATTGTTGACAGTTAAAAATATATTGTGTTTTTGTTTCAATCGTTTATTTGCGTCCAGCACTTTCTGAAACAATACTGGTGTACGTGTTATATCCAGATCCATTCGTTGAGGATCGTTTTGATCCTGTGGTCGATGAGAATCATAACACCACCAATATATTAATCTGCATCCTGAGTTTACTGCTCTGTCGCAGGCCTCCTGCACATACATTTGCGCTGAGTCGCTTTCGCCAGAAAAAGTCTCAAACCAATCCTGACCGGTTAACCAATAATCTTTATTTGTACGTTCTTTGGGTAAGGCTCCATATTCACCCAGCATAAGTGGTTTCCCAATTGAAGTACTTAGAGTGTTAAAACGTGTTTCATTCATCATAAAATCAGCACCATCGTTGGATCTGATTTGATAATTGGGAGCTTTGCGCATATAAAAGTGAATATCAACATTTGAAAATTCAGAATTGTCATAAATCAATTTATACATGTTTTTGTACTGAGTATAAGTATCCGTCACTTTTGGCCATGCAACTGCTGAGGTTGATTGTGGAAGTATGCTTAATCCATATGCCATTTCACGCAGATAAGAACCCCCGGAAGTAACAATACGCAAAGTGTCGATAGCTTTGATTCTTTTTCCGACTTGTTTATAGAAATTGGATAGTTGGGCCATTGTTGGTAAGCGTTGCCCATCAGCGTTTATCCTGGTTCCTGGTAATATGTCGGCTTTGTTTGTCATTTCATTACTAACTTCCCAGGCTAAAACACTGGGATGATCTTTATAACGGAGTATGGTTTTGTCGATGTA
The DNA here is from genome assembly GCA_034002585.1 of Paludibacter sp. GTDB lineage: Bacteria > Bacteroidota > Bacteroidia > Bacteroidales > Paludibacteraceae > Paludibacter. The sequence continues at coordinate 19,661 of JAVFAG010000037.1, read as the reverse complement.
CCGATTGAGCAGGTTCCTTGAAGATGAAGCTGAATCAGCAACTAGTTCTCTAAGATTTTCGTCTGAGGTACGATCGACAAAATTTTCACACATTAGAGATACAATGGCCCTTATGTTATGTTTTTTGCAAATTTCAAGAGTCACATCAAGTGGAATCCAACAACGTTCGTTGTCAACAGGATCATTAAACGCATTTATCCAGGATGTGAATTTATTATTGTGAACGCATCCAAAAAGTCGAATGGTTTTAATTCCGGCCTCCGATAATTCGCGTATGGAGTTATTTTGTTTTATTACCATGGTATTCGATTCATTGAGAGTCCTGCCTGCGTTAATTTCATCCCAAAATAGCCAACAAATGTCAAACTTATTCCAACCTATTTCTGCAAACGGGGCTCCATCCAAATAGTAAATGCCATTTTGTACGGATAAAACATCGTTTTTTGTGAGTGCGAACCCTGTTCCTGATTGAAGAATCAGAAGAATTAATAAATAAATATGCTTCATTAATTGTCAGTATTATTCAATTAATAAAAACCGAAACTTTATGAATAATAAGTGGTTGTGCCGAGGCATTAGCAATTTTTATATAAACGGTATCTTTACTATAAACTGCAGATGGAAGGGTTAACTCAAATTGTCCCATTTTCTTTTCATCTTTTACTAATTGACTTCTTTCGTTAATAACCGATTCTGAAATTACAGAATACTTCTTTCCGTCGGTACTACGATAAATTCCTGCGAAAGCATAAGGGGCATTAGAGGAACAGAGTAGTTTGAAAGATGTGCAGGAAGGAAGTTTAAAAATCACAGAACCAGTATTTGAATAATCATTTATCCCAGGGCTACCATCCGACTTGAAAGAAGTTGGCAAAAAAATTCCTCCTGTTACAGGAGCCTGGGTACTTAATGCCGCCCCTTGAAAATTTAATGCGTACCAGGTTGCATGGTTTTTATTTTTTTGAACTTCAGGGTGAACCAGGAATATTGATTTGTCATTTAATACATTTCTGATATAAGCATTGTTTTCTGTATTGAATGAGAACCAGCCTTCTGAATCCGTTTTATCTCTGAAATAAGATTGATGCTGTGAAAGTGAGTTTAAACTTATTAAAAGTGCAGTTGCAATAATTAATGTGTCTTTCATTGGGAGTTTATTAAAAATGTAATGATTCTGTATGGTGTTCACTGTATAAAATGCAGTTATCAGGATTGTTAAGTAGTGTTTAACTGCATTTTATACAGTGGATTTCTGGTAAAAGCTATTTTAGAGAACAACTTTATATATGTCGGCGTTAATACATACAAAATAAATGCCTTTCTCTGGCATTTTCAGCTCATTTGAGCTTGCTTCAAAATGTTTGATCTGAACACCGTTTGCTGAAATTACACGCACATTCTGTCCGATAGCAGAAGAGGGGAGTTGAATATTCATACCAACCACCTTTAATCCTTCCATTTTGTTGTTGTAGATTCCTGAAGCAGTTGTAAAAGAAGATTCGTAGCAACCTATATCTACTGTTGCTCCCTGTATGCGATTGTTGTTAGCCAAATCAACAGTAGTACTTACATATGCATTATTTCCTGCATTGATACAGGTCGATCCTGATGCAAGAGTAAAATCAGCACTTTCAATTGCCGAAAAAAGTTTGTCGGTTCCATTGGCTATCCCCACAAATGAAGTTGCCGCGTTAAAAGGTAATGAAGTTAACAGGATATTATTGGTGAGCGTGCCATCAGTAGCAGCAAGATCCCAGGCGTTGTTGACCAACTCTTTGGAAGTGCCATTACCAAAGCTTTTAGCCAAGGTTGTGCCATTGTAATTGTTACAAATAATGGAATTGTATACTTTATATACTACACCTCCCGTAATAGCAGCAGTGGTAGCTGTTGTTGTGTTATAGTTGTTTGCTATTGTTGTGTTACGAATCACTGTATTAGGTACCGCTATGCTAATAGCCTGTGGTGATGTGCCGGATTCGTTATTAATAATCAGACAGTTTTCAATTATTACATTTTTAGTGGCTCCGGAAACATTGGTAATAGCAAGTGCACCAGAACCTCCTACGCATTTATTATTTCGAATAATACAATTGCGCAGTGTGGTACCGTTTGTAATAGCTCCGCAACCGTTTGAGCCTGTGGCTGGTCGACCTCCCTGCAGAATTAGTCCATCAAGCAATACATCCTTTTCGGCATTCGACCAGATCACCATAGCCGCTCCGGTTTGATTTAAAATAGTTTGATTAGCTACCCAGTTTCGTTCCGACAAGGCTGTTTCAGTTCCGGCAAAACCGCCGTAAATGGTAATCTGAACGTTTAGCTGGAATGATGATGTTAAATCATAGGTGCCTGCTTTCATCCAAATCTGATTTTCAACAGGTGTTGCGAGCGTGTTGTAATAATTGGCAAGTGAGCGCCCCCTGGCCAGCGAAACAGCATTTGCCCAGCTAGATCCGTCGACAGTAGTCTCGGAAGAACCGGTAGGTGATACATGGATTATTACAGGTTCCGAGTAGGCACACAGTGCAATTGCTACAATTGTAAAAAGTAACGTGATTGTTCTCATGATAGTGAATTTTAAAAGTTATTATCGTATTTGTTTAATTTTGAGTTAACTAATTTCTGTTTTAAGGATTGATGTCTTATGCTCTTCGAATTTTAGTTGCGAAAATTCATCTGGTCCGAAGGGCGGTGTCGATTGCAATGCCAGTGATATTTCATTGTCAAGTTGTGTGACTGAAACAACCGGAGTAAAATATTTTCTTTTGTGTGTCATAATGGTTTTTTCTTAAGCTTAAAAATTTATTGCAAGATGATTTTTGACGATAGCATTTTTCCTTCAGAACTTAAAGATACAAAATATATCCCTCCCGGAAGTATAGTTCTGACAGTTGTTCTTGATGCCCTTGTTATGTTATCGATTATTTTTTGTCCCGTTTGATTGAAAATTACATAGTTAGAATTTTCAGGAGCTATTATATGGATCAAGTTATCGTGACCTACAAATACCTGTACATTTGACGTTGCCGGGTCTTCAATTGCTGTTATTCCACTTTTTGACTTGAAAACTAAACTAAAACGGTTGGAATAGGTTCCGGATTCTGAACTAAACTGATAAGCCTGACCTCCGGTTAAATCAAATTCCACATTAGTCTGGTAATCTTTTAGTTTTAATTGAAGGCCTGGATCAGTATTGAGAATTTCCGTTGCTGATACAGAAAAGTTATTTCCACGTTCAGCTACAAACCCCAAAGGTAGTTCTGTTCCATCAGAAAGGTCGTTTAATGCGTTGATGGCCAGCTTCTCATTTCCTGCCACTGTGAAAATCTCTGGCTGTCCTGAGCCACTATTGAGAAATTTTGGGGCATCGTAACTGTCGAATGAATTGGATGCGTCCGGGCTAACATATACCACTGCCTCGTTAGTGCCGACTCCATTGGTTACGGTTAACCGAACAAACATCCCTTCATTTTCAGATTTTCCGGGTGATTTAAATGCATTTGTACCGCCTGTATTGTGTGAACGCATTGTATTTCTGAAAGTTAATGTGCCACCATTACTTTTAACCCAAAATGCCTGCATGGGAGGTATCAGATTGCTTACCGTAGAAGGAGTCGGAATTCCTGCAGCATTAACTGTGGCAAACACATAAACCGAACCTTCATAGTTCCATGCCACTTCATTGTCTGTAATCCCTGTCCCGCCACCAGTAGGTCCACCCGTTGAAGCCGATAGACCGGCAGTGGTTGCTTTATAGAAGCGTGTACCATTGTACACTACATCGTCAATATTATATGTTGTGTTGGGCATCCATGCATTTTTACTGTTGTAATTCACAGTGCGATACCACATGGTTCCGGTTGGCATATTGGCAGCCGAATTGCCTGCATTCACTAATTGCCAACTCAGGTAGGAAGGGTAGGGATTGCCAACCAGGTTATAACCATTCCCTTTTCCTGAATTGTAGGTTAAGGTTACCGGTATATCTCCCGAGTTGGTTGTGCCTGTATGTGATACAGTAGTTGACGAACCAGTTTGAAGTATGTATCCTTTACCCTGTGTCATTGGACTGCCTGAGGCAAATGGTTTCCAAAAGGCCGAAGCCCCCTGTACACTCATATCCTCATTCAATCCCGTTTCATCGTAGCCAAAACAGGTTGATCCGTTTGGCACTGTAGCTGTAGATACGGCCGGGGTATAATACCAGTTTCGTGCCGTAGATAAATGTTGTTGAACAGTGGCAACTACTGTCGGAGTTTCGTAGTTATCCATTAAAGTAGCAGTCGCGTTAGCATCACTTTCAAGTAGAATACCATTTGTTGGAGTCAGTGTACCCGAATTGTGCGACAACTTAGCGCCTGGTGCAACAGTGAGGGATTTTACTTTTTTGGAGGCGTCAATGATAAACTCGCCCGATGAAACAGTTACATCTGTATTAGCCAATTGAATATCAGTAAGACCTGTATTGCTTAAATTTCCCCCTGAAAAACTGGCAGAGGGTGGCGTGTCTTCATAGCACCCGATATCTACTGTTGTGTTTTGAATGCGGTTGTTTCCGGCTAAGTCGGAAGTGGCAGTTGCATAGGTGTTGTTACCGGCATTAATACAGGTTGAACCGGAAGTTAGTCTGAAATCAGCACTTTCAATTGATGAAAGAAGTTTGTCGGTTCCGTTAGCTGCGCCCTGAAATCCTGTGGCAGCAACAAATGGGGAAGAAGATACAAGAATATTGTTTGTTAAAGTTCCATCAGTTGCTGCAACATCCCAGGCGTTGTTGACCAACTCTTTGGAGGCGCCATTCCCAAAACTTTTTGCTAAGGTTGTGCCGTTGTAATTGTTACAAACAATTGAGTTGTACACTTTATAGGCCACACCTCCGGTAATAGCTGCTGTCGTTGCAGTAGTTGAGTTGTAGTTATTTGCAATGGTAGTATTCCTGATTTCTGTATTGGGTACCGCTATGCTTATAGCCTGTGGTGATGTGCCGGATTCGTTATTAATAATCAGACAGTTTTCAATTATTACATTTTTAGTGGCTCCGGAAACATTGGTAATAGCAAGTGCACCAGAACCTCCTACGCATTTATTATTTCGAATAATACAATTGCGCAGTGTGGTACCGTTTGTAATAGCTCCGCAACCGTTTGAGCCTGTGGCTGGTCGACCTCCCTGCAGAATTAGTCCATCAAGCAATACATCCTTTTCGGCATTCGACCAGATCACCATAGCCGCTCCGGTTTGATTTAAAATAGTTTGATTAGCTACCCAGTTTCGTTCCGACAAGGCTGTTTCAGTTCCGGCAAAACCGCCGTAAATGGTAATCTGAACGTTTAGCTGGAATGATGATGTTAAATCATAGGTGCCTGCTTTCATCCAAATCTGATTTTCAACAGGTGTTGCGAGCGTGCTGTAATAATTGGCAAGTGAGCGCCCCCTGGCCAGCGAAACAGCATTTTCCCAGCTTAATCCATTTACGGTAGTCTCTGAGGAACCTGTAGGTGAAACATGGATAATCAATGGTTCCGCTGTTAAGTTAACGGTAACCATTACTGTAATGATAATAAGTAGAATTTTGCTTTTCATGCTTAATTTTATTTAATAAATTCGATGCAAAAATAAATAAGCCGAAACCAATAGAGGTATGCTGAACCATCAAAATAGTATGATACCGCTATTAATCAGTTTTATACAAAAATTATTTTTCAGAAATGCTCATTCTCCTTTTTTGGATAGTTTTCGCTGATCAGTAGCACGGGTTTGCATCAACTGTACATATTCTCTCTGTTTTTCGTTATTATTCCTGTTGCGAAATGCATCCAGTATATGATCGTTGGTTGCTGTCATTTTTTGTTCCATGGATTTTCTAAACTGTTCGATTTGATTTTTATAGGCCGGATTGTCGATTAAATTTACTAATGCATCAGGATCCTCAGATAAGTCATAAAACTCTTCTGTAACTCTGAAATCAAACAATCTGAGCCGGTCAGCTATGGCCGGATTCATTTTGGACGCGGCTTTCATAGCTTTATACGTGAGTCCGACCTTTGTTTCAGAGGTAAACTGATAATCGCCATCGTTGGCCCAGGGTGAAAAAATATAGGCAAAATGTTTATTCTGAAGACAACGCATCGGATATGCTTTGAATGCGGAATTGGCAAAAAATAATGTATATACTTCGTTCTGAACAGTATAGGGTTTTCCTTTCAGACGATTCAAATAGGATTTTCCGTCGAGCTGATAGGGTGGCTTTATATCGGCAATTTCCAATACCGTGGGTAGAAAATCTATACCTCCGATAAACGCATCTTTTTCAACCTGCCCGGGCTTTATTTGTCCAGGCCATTTTACAATCAGTGGTGTGCGGTTACTATTCAGGTAAACATTGGTTTTTGAGAATGGAAATGCCATTCCATTATCGGATAAAAAGAATACGACAGTGTTCTCTTCCATTCCTGATTCTGAAAGTGCTTTTAATACCTCACCTACAATATCATCGGCCCGTTTCACATTGTTGTAATATTGGGTGATCTCTTTCCGGATATCGGGTAAATCGGGTAAGAATGCTGGTATATTCACTTCACTTTCGGTGTAAATGCGGGAGGGTTGCGGTTCTCCCTGATCCCCGAAAAAGTTACCTCCTTTTTTACCGGATTTTACATCATCACTATCGTAAAAAGGACGATGAGGATCTTGTGAATTACACATCAGGTAAAAGGCCTGTTTGTTTTTTTTTGCTTCTTCCAGAAATTCTTTTGTCTTTTGATAAAATAATTTTGGTTCTCGTCCCTGATTTAATTCCTCTGATTTAATCGCACAGTTAATGTTATGCTCTCCACTCATTTTGGGAAAACAGTGGGGTAATTTTGCCATACAGCCTGTGTAATATCCACGCTCCTGCAATATTTCAAAAACTGATTTCACAGGCGAATTCTCCGGGATATAATTAAATCCTTCCAATCCACTGCGATGTGGATACATACCTGTTGCCAGTACATTCCTCGACGGCATTGATACGGCGCACTGAACAAATGCACGTTCAAAGCGGATACCTGCGCTGGCTAATTTATCGATGTGTGGTGTGATGTTTTTCACCGGACTGCCATAGGCACCTATCGAATTATAATTCATGTCATCGACTGTAATCAGTAGGATGTTTGGCGTAGCTGGTTTGTTGGCATAGAAAGGAGTACTGCTAATGGCCAGCAGACTGATAAATGTCCCTGATTTATTCATTTTTTATAATAATTTTTTTAGTATGTACTGTTTCATTTGCAACTTGAATACGTAAAGTGTACAGGCCGGCCTGCAGGTTTGATATGTCCACTAAACCTGCGTCATTTAGCTGTATGCCTGAGCAGATTCTTCCGGCACAATCATACATTTCTAACCTGCTGATGGTGCTGCCATTACTTTGAATCTTCAGAGTTGATTTTGCCGGATTTGGCTGTATGGTTACTTCGTTAGTTGCAGCTCCTGTGTGTTGTATGCTGGTAATGTCCGAAGTCATAACTTTAACTGAAAGATAATTCTGTAATAACGGCACTGTTACTGTTATCCAGCCATCTTTAACAGTATAATTTAAAATAGTGTTACCGTCGGGTGACATACCTGTTACAGAATTAATCTGTACACCCGGTTTTAGTTGACATTTCACAACCAGGTTTTGAAAATCCTGAATCTGGTCGGACATTTCATTGTAATTATAATTTACCAAATCCACAAAAATGATATTTTTATCGAATGAATGCCATAGGTTTGCTCCAACGAGAACAGGTAATTCACTTCCATCAAAAATGCCGGAAGGTGAAATCATGTTTTTAATATTCTGTAATATTACCGTACGTCGCGAAACGGCATCATTCATATATTTAGCATTGAAATAGTTCATGCCTGTAGGTTCTGCAGTCCAAACCACAGTACCTTTTCCAAAGGAGCGTGTATATACTGTTTTATCGTATATCAATGCATCATTTTTTACAATTTCAGGGGCATTGGTAATATTTCTACCTACCAGATTTTGTAGTAAAGGGACAGATCGGCGTTGAAATAATCCATCCGAATCGAAAAATTTTCCCGGAGAACCTGTCAAAACCAATCGTCCTCCTTCCTCGACCCAGCTTGTGAGTGTGTTTAATGTGCTGTCATTCAGATAATCAGCACATGGCATGATGAAGGTTTTAAAGTTGCTCAGCGTTGCAGCATTCAATTTCCAATCCGTAATTACCCTGTACGGTAAATGTGCATCAATCATGGCAGTTGCAAATCCAAGATAATCCTGTCGGTGAGTTTGATAGTTTTTATCCGGAATGATTGATCCGGGCAGTGCCATTGCATAATAGTTTGTTGCGGAAAAAAGAATACCAATATCAGCATAATTATAGCGCCGGCCAAAATTATGCTCTTCTCGTTCCACAAAAGCATTTAACCAACGATGTGCCGAAGGAGTCGCACAGGTATTGTCTGCACTTTTTATGAATGTATGATTCGCAAATGCTTCAGAAATTAATACTTTGCTAAGTCCATCAGGTGAGTTGGTTTTATCCGGCCCATAAAACCATACCATCGAATAGGGACCTTTCTGATGTTCAAGTGCAGCTCTGAAAATGGGTGCATATTTTCCAAGAGGTGGTCTTCCCATTCCTCCCTGATAACTAATTGTTTGTGAGTCATCCATTCTTAGTTCAGTACATACTATGTCCATATAGTCATCGCGCACCCATCCAGTATTCAGCATTGGGACATCATTTCCACCAACGGCAAAATCAGGTTTTCCTGCTTTTAAAGCTTCTTCTTTGAAAACAGTGTAGTGGTTTTTCAGAAAGTCGGCTCCTGTTTTTTGCTTAAATACCTTGTAAGCATTCCATACTTTGTCGGTATACCAGGCTGGATTTAAATAAATCGCTGCATTAGGGTCATTTTTTTGAGATGTGCTTGCACCTAAAGCACCAGCCTTCTGTTTTAAATATGTCCTGATATTAAATGTGTTAATGTTACTTATTCCCATGTTGCTCAACTCCTGGGTCGAATATTTTTCTTTCAGATAAAGATTAAAGTTATATTCCGACCATGCCCCGAAAAGTTTATGAGGTCCTGAAAAATTATCCCAGGGCGAACAGTTGTCGGTCCAGATGCCATCAATATCACCATTTCTAAGCATTGTTCGAGCCGCAATGCGATGATATTCGTACCAGTATGGGCAGGCTGGATCTTTGCTTAGTTTAATATTCCCCGCAAAAATGGTATCACCAACTACTTTTCCTGGTAATTGTTTCATGAAGTATTCACCTACAACTGCCTTGTACAGCATAGGTCTTAAAAGCTGATAATTGGCTGATACATCTATGATTTGTTCGTAATCGCGGGGAATACTATCGTTTATATCCTTTACAATGGTAGCATCAAAGAACTTTGCGTTTAATGGATAAACTCCCTGAGTTGAATATCCGGTAGCTGGTGTACCATCGGGGTAAGTCGGTTCTGGAAGACCCAATGCCGATTGAGTACAGGCAGGTTTGGTAAATTCATCGTTATTCACGGAATTATGCGGTCCAATCCAGGCTCTGAAGTTAACCCCAGTCAATCCACTTTGAGTCCACGACCAGGCATTGTTTTTCATTTCGACAAGATCATTTTCGTTACTATATCGTGTGAAAATCCCGTTATTAGTTACGAATCCGGCTACGTATAATCGTGGTTGTCCAAGTCCTTCCACATACGACATTACCTTCACCTGAGGGTTAATTGATTTTGCCTGATTAATTTGGGATTTAGAAGATCGAAGACTTAAGCGTTGAGCATACTGTCCCCAGGTAAAATCGGCACCGAAATTTCCCTGTACAACCCTGGCTGGTACTTCAGAAAACAAGGATACATCGCTGTAAGTAGGAAACCTGTACCACCAAAAATCAGGTTCTGCAGCCGCAAGTTGACAGGATATCAGTGTTGAAATAAGGAGTGTCAGAATGTGAATTAACTGACGAAGGTGTGTGTTATTCATGTGTTTGATTTATTGATTTCAGTGCAAAAATATTACCTTTTATTCCATTCAGTTGGATAGGATTCATTGTTCACCAGACTGTTTAACAATGGATCATCGGTTCGTCGCATTTCCTTAATCAGTAAATTTCTCATACTAATTAATTGCTTTTTATACTTCGGGTCTTCAGCCAGATTTTTCATGCTAAATGGGTCTGTTTTTAAATCGAATAATTCTTCACGTCGACGTAGAAGAATGTAATCCAGTCTTTTTTTGATCAAAGAATCGGTTATTGCTGCTTTTTGAATTGCTGCAAAGGTTAAACCACTCTGGTTTTCAGTTGGTTTGCCACTTTCCTGAAGTCGTTTTTTTATTCCGTCCGACCAGGGGTTATACACATAACTCCACTCAAGGGTATGCACTGCCCGCATAGGAAACACCTGTATGCCGGGTGAAATATAATTGTAAGTTGTGAAAACTGCATTTCTGTCCTTTTGTTTTTTACCATTGAGTATTGGCAACATCGAGCGACCATCCTGTTTTTGAGGTATTGGCAGATGTAGTGCTTCCAGAATAGTAGGCATTAAATCCAGTGTTGATACCATTTGATGTTTCACTATTGAAGGTTTAAATTTTTCGGGCCACGAAATCATTAAAGGTGTGACAGACGAATGGACATAACAGTTTTGTTTAGCTGATGGCATTGCGGCATCATGATCGCTGAAGAATATTACCAATGTATTATCGGCAATCCCTTCTTCTTTGAGTAATTGCATGATTCGTCCGAGCGTATTGTCAGCACGGTGTACGGCTGTATAATATTGAGCCATTTCTGTTCGAATGTCGGGTAAATCGGGCAGATAGTGAAGCAGAGGTGCTTCATCGGGTGTACAAAATGGCTTCATAACAGGATAATCTACTGCATCAGGATTGTTAACCCGTAATTTTGCCACAAATTCCTTTTCCTGTTCCGAACCTGGAAAAGGACGGTGAGGATCGGAAGTATTCACTCCAAGGTAAATGGGCTGACCTGTTTTCCGTGCATGTTGGATTGCCGTTTTTGCTTTTTGGTAAAAAAACTCAGGGTTCCGACTATACCATCCATCCCCGGGCCATTTCCAACCGTCATCCTGAAATTCACTCCAGGGGAATGCTTTATAGTCGCGACCTTTTCCAATAGAGGCTGTATAATATCCATTTTCCATTAAAATCCCTGATAAAGAAGGACAAGCTCCTTTTTCCACTTCAATAAATCCCATTGATCCATTGCGATGAGCATGTAGTCCGGTCATCATCGATTGCCGGCAGGGCATACTGATGGCGCTGCTCACATGCGCATTTTTGAATATTACGCTTTGTGATGCCAGTTTATCCATATTGGGAGTCAGGCCAGGTAAGGGATTACCATAACAATTTACTGAACTGATATCCATGTCATCGACAGTGAATACAACTATATTGGGTTTGTCCGCTTTTTTTTGAGAGATTTCTGTCCGTGCATTCAATTGGGTCAACGAGGATATTGCCAAACCTGCACCTAAGGTTATTGATTTAAACATATTGATGTTATGAATTTAGTGAAAGATGATGTGTCATGCAGCTCATTTTTGAGTACCTGCGTTGTTGTTACGTGAAAAAATTAATTGTGAAATAGTTGCTTTACTGTTGGAATCACTGCTTGCAGATGATTTTACAATCAGTTGGTTGTTTGTCTTTTGTAAATCGATTGCACCAAAACTCACCACTCCGTTGGGTGTAAGTTGTCCAATCAACGATTTATCACCCATCATAAGTGTCAACTCTCCACATTTATCCAGGTCTTTACCTTTTATAAAGACATAATATTTTGCAGGTGTCACCACATCCAGTTTATAGTGTGCTGCGTCGCCAACAAGTGCAAATCCCTGTAGTTCCTGTGCCATTTGATTTACATCTCCGTTAAGCTTCTGGACATATCCGGCAGAAAAAACATTTTGTGACAACGGTTTTCCATCCCATTGAATTCGTCCGATTTGCAATGCCGGCATCCTGAATGCCCGGCCACTTTGTATCACAGTTTCCCACTGTCCTCGGCATTCAACAGCCATTTTTTCTGTAATGTCAGGAAATTGATCTGCAATATTGATTTTCTCATTCGGGTCGTTTTGTAAATCGTACAATTCGCTTTGTCCACCCGGCAAAGTATGGAAGACATATTTTTCGTTTTGTAAACTTAAATGATGGTCTTCCAATTTCAATTCTGAAGGTTTTTCGATAATTCCTTTACGAGTACGGGGAGCACCTTCATGTGCAATATTTATGCGAAACGCCGCAGGGACTTCAACCTTAATTTGCTTGTTAATCAGATTTGCTTTGATGCTTACCCCCGAAAATGGCTGATGGTTTCTGCTTTTATTACTAACACCTGTTAAGTCCAGGAGTGTAGGGAGCACATCCTCGACACGTGCAAATTGCGAGCGTTCACCGGTTTCAATTACTTTTGGATACTTAATAAGTAGCGGCACCCGTACACCATTTTGATAGGTACTCGATTTATACGCCCTCAGATTCAATGCATTTCTTTTTTTCCAGTCTTCACCAGGGACTTCCTGCTCTTTTCTTCCCGCCAGTTTTTGCACCTCGGGGCCGGTAGCACCATTATCACTGTATAATATAACAATCGTTTGTTCTTCTGATCCCTGTTTTCTGATTTGTTCCAAAACTTTTCCTAAAGCAGCATCCATCTGTGTAATTGCACCCCAGCATGCAGCCAGATTGTCGGAATAACCTTCTTTTTTATATGGTTCAGCGAATTCAGGTGAGCATATCCAGGGCATGTGAGGCGTAATGTAATTCAGCGAGACAAACCAGGGTTGATCTTTAGTTGATTCAATAAATCGAATCGCCTCCTCCGACATAATTTCACTCGTATATCCTTTCTTTGAAATCATGCCCTGTTTTGTTCCCATGCGGGGATCTTTTTGCTGGTAACCGGTAACTGTGAAACCATCATCCCATCCGTATTCCCAGGGTTCACAGCCTACTGCCTGGGTACAGTCACGCTTTCCAAGTAGTAATGTTGAGTATCCGGCAGCTTTGAAAAACTGAGGTGCAAAAACTTCATCGGTATGTACATTCGAACGGGGTGGTACACCCCAAACGCCAGTTAACAAATGGTTCCGACCTGTGTATAGGGAAACCCGCGATGGTGAACTGGCCGGGCATGCCGTGAAGTTGGTAAGTACGGCCGATTGAGATGCTAATCTGTCAATATTGGGTGTTTTTACCAGTGGATTGATAAATCCGAAATCGCCAATCCCCTGATCATCAGTAATTATCAGCAAAATATTAGGTTGCTTTACAGTATTTGCATGTGCCGGCATAACTAATATTGGTGTTGCCAATAAAAGATTTCGAAAGTTTAAAAAAGTATGCATTTCCTGATTTATTAGGTTATAATTATCATTTCTTTTTGACTTCTTTAGGCAGTCGGGTTATAGTTGGATCCAATTGAAGATTGCGGGTCTGCATCCATTCATTTAATTTCTTTGAAAGCTTATTTTTAATTGCTTCTGAACTCTGCTTATATGCAAGATTCGTCGTTTCCAAAGGATCATTTTTTATATCGGTAAGAAGCTCATTATTGGCGGGACCATCGTACATAGCATATTTGTACCTGCCGTCCATGACCATGTATCCAACAGTATTCTCAATAAACACATATTCTCGTTTTTGAATTTTTCCTTTTCCCGTTAATTTGGGTTTCAGCGAGATGCCGGTCAGACTCTCAGGAACACTTATGCCTGCAAAATCGCACAAAGTTGGTATTAAATCGGTACCATTATTCACAAGAGTTTCATTATCCGCGACTCCTGCTAAAATACCCTTTCCTGCAAAAATGAAGGGTACTCTTGCCGATTCTTCGTAAAAACGATTCTTCATAATCAATTGATGTGCTCCATTCATGTCGCCATGATCTGAAGTAAAAACAACGATGGTGTTTTCAGCTATTTCTGATTTTTCGAGAGCATCTAAAATGACATTTAATTCCTTATCCACCATTTCAGTCAGGCGGTGGTATGCCCAACTGTAATAATTGAGCCTATCCTTATCCGTAAATTTCTGATAGGAATCCATGTGCGGTGGGTCGTTCACAGGTTCATGATTTTTAGGGATAGAAGGCAGTTGCTTTTTGTACTCTTTATCAGTCATTGCTTTTTGTGATTCAGCCAACGCTTTAGAAGTTTCCCATTCACGTTGTGAAAGATTTTTCGGCTTTTCAGAACCAGATAAAATACTTTCATGCCAGAAGAAATTTACGTCGTGTGGATTCATTAATGAAACGAAAAGAAGGAGAGGTTTATCTTCTTTTCTTCTGGAGAGTAAAATCTCGGCACTTTGTTTTGCCAGAATCATGGCATCATCTTCACAATAATAGTCGAATCCATAATTCACATCCATCCGGTTTTTTACAGTTCCCTGAATAGTTGCCATCGGTAAGTGAATTTTTCCCCCATACATTGTTTCGTAGCCACCTGTCCGGAATAGTTTACCCATGGCACTTTGATCTACTATCGATTTTAATTTTTCCTTGTCAGGTATAGCCTGATTGTGTCGGACACCGATTTCAGAACCGTAATGCCCTGTGAGCAATGCGAACCGTGAAGGTAACGATACCGGATTGGTACAGTATGTTTTGGTAAAATGATACCCTTTGGAAGCCAGTTTATCCATGGCGGGAGTTGATAGACCTGAATTTCCAGCTGAACTCAGCATGTTGAAACTTTGCTGATCAGTCATTACAAAGAGAATATTGGGTTTGGTAGGTTGGGCTGGTGAAGTCAGGCTACTTAACAAAGCAAGCGATAAAAAACTATATGATTTCATTTAGATTTGTTTTTATGGTGATTTATGAAAGTAATGCAATGTTAATGAATTTTCAGGGATAAACTGTAGGTTTCATGGGTACAGGTTGCAATAAATCCGATTTTATCAACAACTGTTTTTCACCACCTCCCCACCAGTTACAGGTAAAATCTCCCCACAGCTCTCCTTTGTCAACTGAAACGGTAATTGTTAATGGCATGTTTTTTTCCAGAAATAAGGTGTTATCCGAAAAGCGAATAAATGGATTTTCACTATACAAAATAAAATAGGGTGTAAATTCATCAGCAGTCATCGTTAATTCCACTTGTGAAGCAGTTATACGTTTGTAACTAACATCAACATTACTTTTTCTCAATTTGAAATGAATCATATCAGCAGGAAAATAGTAATACGGATAAACAGAAGTGTTGTTCTCCACCCATATCTTTATATAGTATTCACCAGTCCGGTAGTCGTTAATGTTGATATTCGGATCAATAGCAATACCACTGCTGTTTTCAGAAAAATCTACTGTATTGCTCCATTCTTTTACTAACGATCCATCCGCTTTCATCAGCCTGCAACGTACCCTTTGATTGGTAAGCTTTTGTAAATCATTTAAATAATTCACAGTTAAATGATCAGAAGTATTGTTTATCATCAGTGCAACAGGTGCAAAAGCTCTTTTTACTGTATAGAATGCCGGTTTTCTAAATTCTTCCATGTCAATTATACTGTAAACGATAGAGGGCCATGTGTCTGCCCATTTCCACATCAACACTCCTCCACATTCTTCCATTCTGTTTCTGAAATGGGTCGCCATTCTGGGTAATCCATGCGCTTGAGCTACCTGTGTCAGGTACGCAAATTCATGCATTGATTTCGCCTCCCCAAAATAGGTGGAAATCATTTTGGTAATGGTTTGCGGAAAGTCACGACGCATGGTAGGAACATCGCCCCAGTGCATAAAATAGTAATCACTGTTAATTGGCCATTCAGCGTGGTATGGTAAAAACCGGCGCATGGTAGAAGGTTGAGAAAAGGATGGACAGCCTCCTTCACTGATAAATCTGCCTTCATCGCCCCTGATATATTGATAATCGTTTTCAGGAAAGGCTGCTCCCCAGTTTCGTTTATCACCACCCCACGGACTACGGGGATAACCGCCACCCGATGGACTTGAAGGATGCCAGTACCGTTCCGGATCATATTGTTTGGTCACTCTTTTTTGTACTTCGTGAGATATTTTGTTAGCAAACTGACCAACACCTCTGTCATGATTCACCATATCCGATTCATTATCGCCACACCATGCTACAACGCAGGCACGATTCCTGAGTTGCTTGATTACATTGATTGTTTCTGATTCAATTTCATCTAAAAACTCCTGATGATTTGGATATTGACCGGAGGCATAAAAGAAATCCTGCCAAATCATAATGCCCTTTTCGTCGCAGGCATCGTAGAATGCCGGATTTTCCACATTACCTCCACCCCAGATTCTTAACATGTTTGAACCTAATTCAACGGCCATATCCACTGTGCGGTAATACTTTTCACGTGTAATATTTTGCTCAAAAACATCCAGTGGCTGCATATTGTGTCCCTTGATAAATATGTATCTTCCGTTAACATAAAATTGCAGGGGAGTAACCTCAACTTCTTCAGGTTTTTCCAGGGGTACTTTGCTCCAGGCACCAACAAATCCACCATCCATCACGTCCATTGTTTCTTTGTCCGGATTTCCAATGCGATAATTTACCATTCGTTTTTCAACAGGTGTGGTTTTTACTTTTACTTCACGTATTGCAACACGTTCTGAGTAGGTGTCCAATGCCATTTTATTATTTTTTAGACTAACAGTGAGTTGATACAGTGGCTGTGCCCCATGACCGGCCGGCCACCATAACTCAGGATCAGGCACATCTATTTGCATTTGATAGTTCTTTATCTGATTGCCCTTTTTTAATTCAATAAGCTGTGAGGCTTTATACGTTCGTCCGTTACGATACAAAGTGGCTTCCAACTCACCCTTAAAGTCATTGTGAGGTACTAATTCCACATCTACTTTTGCAGTTGCCGATTTATGATCCCCTGAAATGGATGTTCTGTACCACACATTCTCGATTTTTGCAATATTTGAGATGCGTAGTCTAACCGGTCTGTAGATTCCGGAAAGTATTATTCGCGGTACATTATCCCAACCATAATTCATTTGTACTTTACGGGTTATTAATCGTTCCTTAACAAAGAATGCACAGGATAATTTTTCCAGTATTTGCTCTGCATTTTTAACCTGATTATAAACCTCTTTCATAGGAGATGCGAGTCTGATTAGTAACTCATTTTCTCCGGTTCTTACTTGTTGTGTTACATCGAATGAATAGGTTTTAAACATATTATGCGTTTTCGCTATTTTACGTCCGTTCACCCAAATTGTTGCAAAATTATCCAGTCCGTCAAACTCAAGATAGGCGCGCTTTCCATTTTTAATATCTGGTACGTGAAAAGTTGTTCTGTACATGAAGTCCTCGTTTTCTACCCAGACAGCACTGTAAAAGTTCTGTCCGTAATATAAATCCGGTAATTGTCCATCACGCATTAAATCCATTTGTACATTCCCCGGTACAACAGCTTTCTTCCATTGTGCTGAGACTGTCATTTCAAGTGCTTTTTCATCCGATTCCTGATAGGGGAAATGGATATATTCCCACTTTTCATTAATCGCAAAAGTTGCACTTGTTGTCTGGGCAGTCGAAAGTCCACATACTAAAATGGCGGCAAAGCTTACAAGCATTCTTTTCATCGTTATTATACTTAAAATTAATTAGTTTACTGATATTTTTAACCCTTCCTGTTTCCCTCCTTCGCTTAACTGTAAAAAGTAGGTGCCTTTGGGCATTGGATCTGAGATAAAGGTTGCATTGGTTGTTGATGTGCTCCAGATTAAGGTTCCATTTGAATTGTATGCTGTTACGAAAAGCTGATCCTGAATTTCAGGAATAATTATTCTACTGTTCAGACAATATGCTTTTCGTTTTACTTTAGCAGGCATCAGTGATGCTACAATTCCATCATCACCGTTTTTAGGCATTCTGGTTACATCAGGATTTAAGACCAGATTTCTTGTACTCATATACTCAGTGAGTACTTTATGCATTTTGTCTCTTGTGTCTTTATGTTGCACTGAATAAGCAATGTTTGTAGTTTCTTTTGGGTCATTTTTTAGATCAAGTAACACTTCGATTGTCCCTTTCCCGTCGTATAATGCATACTTATACCGGTTATCCATGCAAACATATGCAATGGCTGTTTCGTAGAATACATATTGCCTTTCCAATGGAACAGGCTCAAGCATTGTCAATTGTGATTTGAGCGATTTTCCTGTTAAACCTTTATAGACCGCTATCCCGGCTAAATCGCAAAGCGTAGGAATAAGATCCAATCCGTTATTCACAATTGTTTCATCATCAACAACATTTTTCCTGATTCCCGGACCAGAAAAAATAAATGGTACTTTTGATGATTCATCGTAAATCCGGCTTTTCATTATTAGTTGATGTGCACCGTTCATATCACCATGATCAGAGCTGAATACAACAATTGTATTTTCTTTAGCTGCCGAACTTTCCAGCGACTTTAAAATTATATCTACCTCACTGTCAACAAGCTCGGTCAGTCGGTGATAGCTCCAGCTATAAAAATCCAGTTTGTTTTTATCGCTGAATTTCTGGTAAGTATCAAGAACAGGGGCATTGGTCATTGGAGCATGATTGATTGGAAACAAAGGAACTTGAGACTTGTAATCTTCATCACTCATCCCGTTTTTTTTATTAATTAAATCCTTAACATGATACCACGATTCCTCAGGAATTTCAGCAGGTCTTGTTTCATTATACATTTTATCATTCCAAAAAAAGCAAATGTCGTGAGGGTTTATCAGCGAAACAACCATGCAGAAAGGTTTATCCGTACTTTTAAAGTTGCTTAGAAACTGTGCACTCTGCCGGGCAAGCTCTCCACGCTCGTCACTTGTGAAATAATTGTTAAAACCATAGGTTTCCGACATTCTTGTTTGAAGTGCTTTTGTAGATGTCCAGGGTAAATGGATTTTTCCTCCATACAAAGTCTGATATCCTGCATCTCTGAAAATGCTCCCCAATGTTCCTCTTTTACAAATGGCTGCAACAGAATCTTTATTCACATGATCATCGTTGTATCGTATCCCGGCTTCGGACGCGAAATGTCCCGTAAAAAGTGCAAATCGTGAAGGTAACGATACCGGATTGGCACAATATGCTTTTGTAAACCGAACCCCATTAGCCGCTAATTTATCTATGGCAGGAGTTGTTAATTTATCATTACCGGCACAGCTCATCATGGTTGAGCTTTGTTGGTCGGTAAGGATGAATAGTATGTTCGGTTTTTGTGTCTGTGCCGTTAGTAATGAGGTACATAACAATGACAATGGTATTCTTTTGTGCATTAAAGCCTGATTTTTTATTGAAGTACTACCAGCTGACCGGAATCTTACTACTGAATTGTTCGTGTCCATTGCTGATTCCATTAATTTTGGTATTGGGAGCTCCTGCCGTTTTAACCATACCATCCCCGGATAAGGTATTGCCGGTACCTGGTGTTGTCCACGATAGTAACTGAGCATTCAGGACTGTTGAAAATAAAAAAACAGCACAAATTACGATGCTCGTTTTGATGGTAAAATCTGCTCTCATGTGTAAATTATTTAAAAGGTTATTTTCGTTACAAATCTACATCCTTGTTTTACACCAAAGTTATGGTGAGATTGCAAAAAAGTATGTTTTGAAATAAATAATCA
>JAVFAG010000036.1:25843-29721 GCA_034002585.1 Paludibacter sp. | reverse complement strand
GAAGTGAATTCTTCCAGATCGCGTTCCACCAAAATACGGTCGGCATCATAGTTTTCACAAAGAGCGTTAGTGATTTCGGCAACCGATTTGTCTTGTTTGAGAAGATGCAGGATAAGTGCTCCGGTTCCATTGGTGGAAAATGAATCCCCGGTTGTAGGATTGAATAAAAATCCTTCGTCGCTTACGGCAATGTTTTTTCGAATTCGCATGGTTTCTTTTTTTATATCAACTGCAAATGTATGATAGGTATTCGTAGCTTCCAATAAATTTCAACAGACTGACAGGTTTTCTCAACTAAATCCGGGATCATCGGATAAACATTTCAGCTAAATGGTCGTTTTTCAGGATGAAAATGCCTTTAAACGGAAAGTGGAATTCGCGTGGCAGATCGCTTTCCGAAACAAAGGAAAGAAGCAATGTGCCTGCTGTTGTATAAATGTATACCTGTTCATTTGCATGAATGCCCTGAATACGGATGCCCTGCAGAGTGGGAGTAATTCGAAGAGGGGTTGAAGATTGGTTGACAACAGCGCTTTCAAAAGTGGTTTCCGAAATATTGACAAAGTTTTGCCAGTATGGAGCCTGTTGATAACCAATTTTTGAATTCGTGGGAACAACCAGCTTTGCATTGCTCTGATTGGCAAGATCAAACGTATAATAATCGATCAGAGGCGGGGAAGTTTGTGCGATGCTAAAGGTCGAAAGCCCGGTGCAACTGTAAAACGCACCGTATCCAACCGAAATATTTGTTGAAGGCAGAAAAACTGTACGAAGGGAAGTACATCCTGAAAAAGCTGAATTTCCCACTGATTTCAATCCTGCATGTGACACGATATTCGTAATTCCTGTACATCCTGAAAAAGCCGCATAGTTGATATGCTTAACGGTTGAGGGTATGGTGTAAGTTCCGGTTCTACTTAAGGGGCAGATGTAAATTGTATCGGCATTTTTATTCAATAAAACACCCTCTTGTGCTGAAAACCATTTATTTGTAGGCTGAACATCAAATGCGGAAATACCCGGACAATTATAAAAGGCATATTCGCCAATCCATTCCAGTGATGCAGGAAAATTCAAAGTGCCCGATAATCCGGTACAGTTGTAGAAAGCTCCGGGGTCGATGCTGAGCAAGCCTTCCGTCATGCTAAAGCTACCCGAAAAAGTAGTAGGACAAAACAGCAGACGTTCCTTGTTTTTGCTGTAGAGGATACCGTTTTCGGAACTAAACCAGGGATTGGCTCCCGATACGTTGATACCCTGCAGCGATGTGCAGCCGTTGAAGGCATAGTAGTCGATGTAATTGGTAATGTCGGGAATAGTCAGACTTCCGGTAAGGTTTTTACAACCATAAAAAGCGTGGCCGCCGATATAGCTGACAGAAGCAGGAATACTCACAGTGCCTGTTTTGCCCGCCGGGCAGATAAACAGCGAGTCGGCTTGCTTGCTGAGTAAAATTCCGTTTTGAGAGCTATAGCGTGTGTTCGAACTGTTTACGCTGTAGGCCTGTATGCTATTGCTTTCAAAAAAGCAGTAAATACCCATTTTAGATAGAGAAGCTGGCAGGGTTACTGTGCCGGATAAATTATAACATCCATAGAAAGTACCATCACCCAGCGTTTTCAGGGTTGCCGGAAGAGTAAGGTTGCCTGAAATTCCCGCACAATATGCAAATGCATAGCTACCGGTTGAAATCAGCGACGTGGGCAATGTCACGGAAGTCAGGTTATAACAATTCTCAAAAGCTGATTTATCGATGTGTTTTACGGTTGAAGGAAGTACAAGGTTGCCTGTTTTGGCATTGGGACATAAAAACAGAGTGTCTTTTGCTTTGTTATAAAGAATTCCCTGTTCAGTAGAATAACGGGTATGGGAAGAGGTTGCTGTAAAAGTACTTAGGGCATAACATCCGTAAAAAGCATAGTCGCCAATCTTTTTAACCGAGTTAGGAATCGTTATACTGGCTAAATTCCAGCTGTAGTAAAATGCCTGGTCGCCTATCGAGCTGGCAGTTGCAGGTAACGTTACCGATGTAAGAGAGGGCTTATAGGTTAATAATATGGGGTTGTAGAAAGCAAATGCAGGGATTTCTCCGGCAGGATATGTGGTGTTGGTGCCGCTTACAGTTCCTTCTGTGCCAAAATATGAGTTTATTGTTGCAAGTGACATGTTGAGTGTTGACAGGCTTTTCATTTTATCGCGAAGAAATGCAAAATCGCGTGCATCAATTTTTCCTTTCAGGGTCAGACTGGTGATGGTGCTTTGCTCTTGTGCTGTTATGTAGGTGAAGAGCATACCCGATTGTGCCGGTTCAACCGTTTTAGATACCTGAGCTGATCCCTGTACGGCTATCAGAATGCCAACTAAAAGAAGTGTGAATTTCATTGGATGATATAATTGAAGACTATTTTACAAATTTACTTCCCAGGTACTCCTGAAAACTTTCTTTGTATTGTTCCCCGATAGGAATAATCTTTTTATGTTCGATATGAATTTTATTCTTTTCTACCGCTTTAATTTTATCCAAATTTACAATAAAGGATCGCTGCACACGTAAAAATTTACTTTTTGGTAGTTCATCCTCCATGTTTTTAAGTCGCATAAAAGTCATAATCATCTCTCCGGTAGTGAGATAAATTTTCACATATTCATTGGCGCTCTCCACAAAAAGGATATCGTCGAGCATAATCTTTACGACTTTGTAATCCGATTTGACCAGGATGTAATCAGGCTCATTTGAGGAACTTTCCTGCAGCTGAGATTCAATTTGCTTCCGTGTTTTTTCTTCCTGAATCCAGTAAAAAATGGTTTTATAGGCAGCAGTACTGCCAGCTACCAAAAACATAATCAGTAAGTGCATCCAATACGATGATTCACCGTCATTTTCAAATCGTTGATTTGTTTTAAAACCCTCCGGAGCCGGCATTTCTTTCGAAAATTCCATCGGAAGTCCCTGATCCATTGATGGCATTGCTACGGTCTGAGGACGTTTTAACCGACTGGAAAGTTGTGTCTCGATACAGGTTAACAGCGGTAATATTGCAATAATCATTACAACATAGTACAGATATTTCTTTTTGTGCAGAAATCGGGGTATAAGTATATAGATGTTAAGGATAAAGACCACCAGCAAACCAGCAAGAAACACCCACGAATGGAAAACAGGTTCCCAATGCTGCTCATCCTGCTGTCGGTAAACAAACAACGGGCTGATAAATATTACTATCCAAACCAACAGAAAACTGACAGCCTCGATTACTTCGAATCTTGAAAATGTGTGTTTGAATTTGTTGATCATGCTATTGAACTTACACAGCAAAAATAAGCCAGTTTAAGCGAAGCATCAAGTTTAATCAGTGAAAAAGAGTTTTTTTTCAGTGAAAACCTCTTTCTTTCAGCTCCTGAAGGGCTGCATTGTAACCCAGTTGGTAAATTTCGTCGGCTTTTTCGGTTTCAAACAAATCGTAGTCGTAAATATGATCGGGTTCGATCAGGATATCGCACAAGGCTTTATCGCTGACGATATTCGAACGAAACATAAAATGATAGGTACGAATGGCCACATCCATAATTTTCATTTTATAGGCGGGTGCTGTCAGTGGACTGGCGTTGACCCCGATAACCAGGTCGCAATCTTCACGAATCGTAGATACCGGAAAATTTTTCATTATACCACCGTCAACATAGTGCTGGTTTTTGATCTTTTTAGGGACAAAAAGCACCGGGATACTGCTGGAGGCAATAACCGGTTTTAGCAGATTTCCTTCCTCAAACACTTCCGATTTTCCTTCGTCGAAATTGGTGGCAACAATACGAAGCGGGATGTTTAATTCTTCGAATGTTTTGGCTTTAAGTAGTTTGCCAAGATAACGTTCGAAAGT
>JAVFAG010000036.1:21474-25743 GCA_034002585.1 Paludibacter sp. | reverse complement strand
CGGGATGTGTCGGGAACTAACCGGCTTTCCTGTTGTTGTTCAAGCAACTTTGTTTTTTCTTTCCATGAGAAATATAAAAATGAAATGCTGTAGGGAAGCAAAAGTACCAAACTTGTATTCACAATTGCTTTTTTCAGGATTTCCATAAAATCGCGATTGGCACTTCCTTCGGGAACATATTTCGAAAAAAGAGCATAGAAAAGTGACATAGCAAAAATTTCAGTTAAGATCCATGCGCTGTAATTCAGCATGGTGATAGTATGTTTTTGCGCAGCCTGATGCATAATGACACGGCTGATTACAACCACCAGCATACCTGTCAGAATAATCAGGCTCGAAAAAAAGAAATAAGTAAACTCTGTAATATTCGGATACCAGTTGCGCGAACCAAAGGGTTGAAATAAATTAATGAACAGCAGTGCAAAGATTGCCGTAAACACTATCATGTGAATGGTATTGTCCTTTTCAAGCAGATAGGAGGGAACTGTTTTTTCGGTTGGCATTGCTATTTTGTATTTATAGTTCTGCAAAGTTAATCTAATATACCGGTCTTTGCAATAGTTTACATTTTGTCACCTTTAATTCACCCCGTTATGTCAATTTTCACCCCTGATACCGCTGTTTGTCCCTTCTCAACTGTCTGTAAAGCAAGTGTTTTTATTGATCTTGAGAGATGCGCTTAATTTGCTGTCAAATTTACAATATGAACTATACCGAACGATACTTTCAGTTAGCAGCAATCCTTGATACCACAGGCAATTTTCAACTCGAATCGTCGGGTGTAAGTGTATGCAGTTTTCCATTTACAAGTAACTTCAATAGTTACCTGGGTGGTGAAAGTGGCAGTTTGCTTACTGATGATTTTGTTGCTGAAAACACTGAATTTACCTATCCTGTGTTTTATCAGGAAAAAAAATCTTTTCAAAGTGATGTTATTCTGTTATTACACGGACTAAACGAACGCAGTTGGAACAAATATTTTACCTGGGCAGAGTACCTCTGTCAGCACACAGGCAAAGCGGTCGTGTTATTTCCAATAGCTTACCATATTAACCGTTCCCCTTCGTCGTGGTCGAATCCGCGTATTTTGTCAGGTTTTTTGTCTCAGCGACAACAACTTACTGGTAAAGACCGTTCCCTTAGTTTTGCTAACCTTGCGCTGAGCGAACGACTAAGCGAACGTCCGCTTCGTTTTTTCACCTCCGGCCGTCAAAGTTATCAGGATGTAATTCAACTGGTTACTCAAATTAAAGATGGCTATCATCCCTTATTTGCCGGCAAACCAAACGTCGATGTTTTTGCATATTCCATAGGTGCTTTTCTGGCGCAGCTGCTTTTTATGACGGAACCCTTGTTTTCGCGGTCCCGGTTGTTTCTGTTGTGTGGTGGAAGTATCTTTAGTGCGATGTATGGTTGTTCGCGAAGCATCATGGATTCAACCAGTTACAAACGTCTGTATTCGTATTTTATGGATGATTTTTCAGTGGAAGAAGCAGGCAAAATGGTCGGCGATCGATTAGCCAACGCGTTTTACAGTATGATTGCACCACATTACCTTACGGAATTTCGCATGCAAGTGTTTCAGAGTATGAAAACCCGTTTTCAGGGCGTGGCCTTCGCACACGATAAGGTTATTCCATATCGGGGAGTTGAGGAGGCACTGGGAAAAGAACTGGCTCAAAACAGATATACCGTACTCGATCCTGCCTATGCTTACTCGCACGAAAATCCCTTTCCTGTTTCAGGTGTTGATTCCCGGGAAGTAGATGCCTCATTTTTAAAAATCTTTAATATGGCATCCCGTTTTCTTGCACGCTGATATTTTAACTATCTTTGTAGCTTTGTGTTTTCAATTAATATTCACATTATTTATATTCTGAAAATGAATAAGCTGTTTTTTCTGGTACTTGCAGGTAGTCTGCTGATAACAAGCCCTGATTTATCGGCTACTGGCACATCGATTTTTAAAAAGAAAGTGAAAAAGGAAATAGTAGCACCCAAGCCTCCTTCCGAAGTTAAACCAGCTGCCCCTGCTAAAGGCCCTAAGCCCTATAATCAGGTAATAACAGCAAAGGCTAAATCTACAAATGGTTTTTTAAAAGTACATCAGGTGGATCAAAATTATTTTTTCGAAATTCCCGATTCCATTTTAAATCTTGATTTACTGGTGGTGAATCGTATCTCGAAAGCCCCGGTAATGCCCCGTCGTGCTTTTGTGGGTTATGCCGGCGATTTTATTGGCGAAAATGTGATTCGCTTCGAACAGGGGAAAGACGATAAAGTGTTACTTCGCACAATTTCCTACACCGAGCGATCTGCAGATTCAACCGGGATGTATCTGTCGGTACGGAATTCCAACGTGCAGTCCATTATGGGGATGTTTGAGGTAAAAGCCTATCGCAACGATACTCTGACCGGTAAAAAATCGGTTGTGATTGATGTTACTGACTTTGTGAAAAGTGAAAATACGGTGCTTTATTTCGATGACCGACTCAAAAAAGAATTTTCAATAGGTAGTCAGATCAACGACCGTTCCTACATCGACGATATAAAGGCATTTCCACGAAATATTGAAATACGTACTGTGAAAACTTTTTCCAGCCGTCCGGCCTCTCCCAACGACCAGTCTGCTGACCCCTCGACTTTTGAACTCAATTCGTCGGTTATCCTTTTGCCTAAAGTACCCATGAAGCCCCGATATTACGATCCACGTGTGGGTTATTTCACTACCCGCTACACCGATTTCGATAAGAATCCACAGGGTGTGGAACGGGTGGCCATGATTACCCGCTGGCGCCTCGAGCCCAAAGAGGAGGATATGGAAAAATACCTGCGTGGTGAATTGGTGGAGCCGAAAAAGCCCATTGTCTATTATATTGACCCCACGACTCCCAAAAAATGGGTTCCCTTTCTTATTCAGGGTGTGAACGACTGGCAAAAAGCGTTTGAACAGGCAGGTTTTAAAAATGCCATTTATGCGCTCGAAGCTCCTGCCGATTCTACCTGGTCGATTGAATCAGCACTGCATTCGGCCATTGTATACAAACCATCGACGGTACCCAATGCCAGTGGACCGCATGTACACGACCCCCGCAGTGGTGAGATTCTCGAATCGCATATCAACTGGTACCACAACGTGATGAGCCTGCTCCGTAACTGGTACTTTATTCAGGTCGGACCGTACGATCCCCGTGGTCGTTCCATGCAGTTCGACGATGAACTTATGGGAAGGCTGATCCGTTTTGTTTCGGCTCACGAAGTTGGACATACCCTGGGCTTACGTCATAATTTTGGTGCATCGGCAACCATTCCGGTTGAAAAACTTCGCGATCGGAAGTGGCTGGCAGAGAATAATCACACTCCTTCGATGATGGATTATGCTCGTTTCAATTACGTTGCTCAACCCGAAGATTCGGTGCCTGTGAACGGTATTATTCCGGATATTGGCATCTACGATCGCTGGTCGATTGAGTGGGGATATAAATTTATGCCTCAGTTTGAAACGGCCGATGCAGAAGTGCCATTTATGAATAAATGGATTATGGAAAAGTTAAAGGAAGATCCGCGTTATGCTTTTGGAACCGAGACTGATCCGAACGATCCCCGCAATCAGAACGAGGATCTGGGCGATAATGCCATGAAAGCAGGTGCCTACGGGATTAAAAACCTGCAGCGTATTGTTCCGAATTTATTGAACTGGACACTGGAGGCAAATAAGGATTACGAGAATGCCCGTGTGATGTATGGCGAAGTTGTTGGGCAGTTTGGGCGCTATATGGGTCATGCTGCTAAAAATATCGCCGGTATTTATACCACTCCCAAGAAAGTGGAAGAAGCAGGTCCGGTTAGTGTGCATGTGCCGGCTGCCATTCAGAAAGAAGCAGTTCAGTTTCTCGATAAACAGTTGTTTACAACTCCGCTGTGGTTGGTGAACCGTAGTCTTGTTGAAAAAGCGGGGGTTGATCCGGTGAGCAGTATTTCCGGAGTTCAGCGTTCTATCCTCAATCGGGTGGTGAATAAATCAACGTTCGATAAACTGATTCAGAACGAAACATTAAACGGAAGTAATGCCTACACAGCTATGCAGCTAATGGCTGATTTGAAGCGGAGTATATTTACAGAAATGAATTCAGGAAAGGTAGTGGACGTGTATCGTCGCAATTTGCAGAAAAACTATGTAAATGCGCTTATTACGGTGTTGAATGGTACTGTGGCCCCGGGAAGTTCAGCAGCTCCAATTGCCCGTACCGCTGTTAGTTTGTCGGATGC
>JAVFAG010000036.1:0-21374 GCA_034002585.1 Paludibacter sp. | reverse complement strand
TGGACGTGTATCGTCGCAATTTGCAGAAAAACTATGTAAATGCGCTTATTACGGTGTTGAATGGTACTGTGGCCCCGGGAAGTTCAGCAGCTCCAATTGCCCGTACCGCTGTTAGTTTGTCGGATGCAACGGCCATTGCAAGGGCTCAGTTGGCTACTTTGCGTACCGATTTCATTGGTGCTTCGCTGACAGCTACAGGTATCAGCAGAGCTCATTATCAGGATTTGGCAGCGGTGATCGAAGAAGTGCTGAACGCTGCAAAATAAATTGTTTCTCCGGGGGATACTCTCTTTGAAAGATATCCCCCGGTTGAAATTCTACGGGAAAGTCTTACGAGGAAATCAGCTAATTGCTTTTATTAATTCTTCAGGCGTTACCAATCTTTGCTCGCCACTTTTCATGTCTTTGAGCATCACTTTGTTTTCATTCATCTCATTTTCGCCAACAATTGCCACATAGGCTATTTGCTTGCCATCGGCATAACTCATCTGCTTCTTCATTTTTGAAGGCTCAGGATAAACTTCCACATTAAAACCCTTTGTGCGAAGATAAGCTGCCCAACTCAATGAGTATTTCAATTCGTTCCATCCGAAGGTGACAAACAAGATGCGGGTTTGTTCAACCGAAGTTTCGGGATACAGTTGAAGTTGGTTCAGAACATCGTAAATACGGTCGGCACCAAAGGAGATACCAACCCCTGATACGCCTTCCAGACCAAATACGCCGGTGAGGTTGTCGTACCGACCACCTCCTGTGATACTGCCAATTTGAACATCCAGGGCTTTTACTTCGAATATGGCTCCGGTATAATAATTCAGTCCGCGGGCCAGGGTAAGGTCGAGTTCCACAGGCGTGGACACCTGCATGGCTTCACACAGACCTAAAATGGTTTCCATTTCTTCAATTCCCTTCATTCCGGTTTTCGAATCTTTCAAGACTTCTTTCAACTGCTCCAGCTTTTCATTGTTGCTTCCACTGAGTTTCAATATAGGTTGCAAACGGTTAATGGCTTCGTCAGAAATTCCTTTGGAAGCAATCTCTTCGTTTACTTTTTCGAGGCCGATTTTATCGAGCTTATCTATTGCCACGGTAATGTCGGTGATTTTTTCAGCTTCACCAATGATTTCGGCAATTCCGGATAGAATTTTACGGTTATTGAGCTTAATCACCACGCGGATAGTAAGCCGTCGGTAAACTTCATCAACAATCTGAATCAGCTCTAACTCGTTGAGTAGCGAATCGCTGCCAACCACATCTACATCGCATTGGTAAAATTCGCGATAACGGCCTTTTTGCGGACGGTCGGCGCGCCATACCGGCTGAATCTGATACCGCTTAAACGGGAAACTGATTTTGTCGCGGTTTTGCACCACAAAGCGGGCAAAAGGTACAGTGAGATCGTAACGCAGTCCTTTTTCCGAAATTTTAGAAGTTAGTTTTGAACTGTTGCGCTCGTTGAGCTCGGCTTCGGTAACTCCTCCAATAAAATCGCCCGAATTCAGAATCTTAAACAACAGTTTATCTCCTTCTTCTCCGTATTTTCCCATAAGAGTACTCAGGTTTTCCATTGCCGGAGTTTCAATTTGCTGAAATCCATACAGGCGAAAAACATCTTTTATGGTTGAAAAAATATAGTTGCGATTGGCCATTTCCCGGGGGGTAAAATCGCGGGTTCCTTTAGGAATGGATGGTTTTTGCATAGATGTCGTTTGTAAGTTGATTAATAATTATTGAAGTGGCGCCGGTGTTGGCGGTAACATAGTTTCCTGCTTTGATCCCCGAATTACCTGCCGGATTGACAACAGAGGAATCAAGTTGTTCCGGAGCTGTTTTCGTGTTTTCTTTAAACAGTGCATCGAACCGATTTCGTAACTCCTCATATCCGTTGATACTAAAACCACCTCCAAGGGCTATCAGTTCACGGGCTTCCCTGAATTTTTGATAATTAGGTCCAAATACCACCGGAACCTTCCAAACCGCTGCTTCCAGGGTGTTGTGTATTCCCACACCAAATCCTCCACCGATATAGGCAATCGTGGCATATTGATATAATGATGATAGCATACCAATGGTGTCGATTACCAAACAGCTTGTTCCGGAGAATTCACCTGTTTTAAGGTGGGTATAACGACGACTGTCGGAGAGAAGCTTAGCAATTCCGTCCAAATGGCTTTCGTGAATTTCATGC
The DNA here is from genome assembly GCA_034002585.1 of Paludibacter sp. Classification (GTDB taxonomy): domain Bacteria; phylum Bacteroidota; class Bacteroidia; order Bacteroidales; family Paludibacteraceae; genus Paludibacter. The sequence goes on along the minus strand of JAVFAG010000036.1, from coordinate 19,186 downwards.
GGAACCAAAATGAGTTTGGTGTCGGAATGTTCATTGATGTAGCGCACCAGCAGTTCTTCATCCTCCGGCCAGCTGCTTCCTGCAATAAGTACCTTGTGGCAATCACCAATAAACTCTTCGATTTCTGTGAACCGACGGGCTGTTGAAGCAATTGCCTTTACCCGGTCGAAACGGGTGTCGCCGGCTATCTCAGCATTGGTGATGTTAATTTCCTTCAGCAATTGAAGAGAAGCTTCATCCTGTACAAAAATCTTCCGAAACCGGCTCAGCACTTTTCGGTACCACTTTCCATAGGATTTGAAAAACACCTGATCCCTGCGAAAAATTGCTGCGATGGAATAAGCAGGAATGCTACGACGGTCCAGTTCCGTAAGATAATTCACCCAGAATTCATACTTGATAAATACGGCTGCTTTTAAAGGAACAAGCTCCAGTAAACGGTGGGCATTGGCTTTCGTGTCGGCAGGCAGATAGCAAATCAGGTCGGCTCCGGTGTAATTTTTCCGTATCTCATATCCCGAAGGTGAGAAGAAAGTCAGCAGGATGCGCGCTTCAGGATGCTGCTCTTTCATTGCTTCCATCACCGGTCGCCCCTGCTCGAATTCACCAAGGGATGCAGCATGAAACCAGATATATGAATCGGTAGGGTTTACATGTTGTTTTAAATAGCTGAACACGGTACGTCTGCCAGCATGCAATAGCGTCGCTTTTTTATGAAAAGGCGACACAAGAGTGATGGCAAACGAGTAAAGAGCTATCCCTGCATTATATAACAGACTTTGAAACATCACTAAAATATTTTGCTGAATATTTGTTACCGCTTGCTGCGCAACAACTGTTTAATGCAAAAAAGGCATCTCAAGTTAGTTGAAACGCCTTTTTTATGAGATTCAGGGCCGAAATTACTTTCTGATTCCCAATTCTTTGATGATAGAACGATAACGTTCGATTTCTTTTTCCTTCAGATAATCGAGCAAACGACGGCGTTTTCCTACCAGCATCACCAGAGAGCGTTCGGTAGCAAAGTCTTTTTTGTTCACCTTCAAGTGCTCGGTCAGGTGGTTGATGCGAAACGAGAATAAGGCAATCTGAGCTTCGGGTGATCCGGTGTCAGTTGCACCTTTGCCATACTTTTCAAAAAGCTCCTGCTTTTTTTCAGCGGTTAAATACATGTTTGTAAATGTGTTATGTTAATAAATAGAGATTGAGCCACGGTGGACTCTCCTTCATTTTTTCAAGCGTGCAAAGATAGTAAAAGTTTTTGAAATTTAATCGTAAATCGTGAAATTTATATATATTTGCACAGGAAATGGTCATTGTCAAAGCATCTTAAACTTTAACCTTTTGTTTATGCCTGAAATTTCAAGATTTTATGGTCTTATTATTCTTATGAATTATAAAGATCACAATCCTCCCCATTTTCATCTGTGGTATGGTGATTACAAGGCCCTGATAACAATAGAGGATGGAATAGTTAAGGGCGAAATGCCTCAACGCGCTTTACAGCTGGTTTTTAGTTGGTTAGAGTTGCATAAAAAAGATTTGCTTTACAATTGGGAGTTAGCCCAAAAGGGTGAAATCCTACAGAAAATTGAACCATTAAAATGATACGATATGTTTTTAGAAATAAGTAAGGCTGAATACATTGCTGATTATAAGGTAGAGCTAACATTTAATAATGGGGATGTATTGTGTGTTGACTTAGAACATGAACTTAATGGTACGGTTTTTATTTTGTTGAAATCGCCCGAATATTTCAGAAGTTTCAAGATCGTTTACAATACAATTCAATGGGATAATGGTGCCGACTTTGCGCCTGAGTATTTATACGAACTAGGAAAATATCAACAACAACTTGCCAGCGAACCTGATGCGGAATACAACCAATTTAACGTTTAAATTTGTAAATCATTGTGAATGCTTTTAACTCAAAGCGCAATTATTTCGGGTTTTTTTCTATTTTTGCAACCCTATGGTAAACGTGATACTCGCCATTTTTTCGCTGGCTTTTCTATTGTTTCTGTTTCCTCGTAAGCTCAAAGTTTACCAGGGATTGGTGATTGCTGCATTATTGGCAGCAGTTTTTGCCTGGTTTTCAGGTAAAATTCCAATGGTGGCAAATGGATTAGCCGAACGTATTTCCCTTGGTTGGTTGCCGGAGCTCGGTCTGAATGTTGGATTTGTACTTGATGGGCTGAGCCTGTCATTTGCTCTGTTGGTCAGCGGTATTGGTGTGTTGGTGTTTTTGTATGCCCATTCCTATATGAAAAGCTACGAAAATACCACCAAGTTCTTTTTCTTTTTGCTGCTCTTTAGCGGTTCAATGCTGGGTCTGGTACTTTCTTCCAACCTGATTCAGCTGTTTATCTTCTGGGAATTTACCACAATTCTCTCATTTTTCCTCATTAGCTATTTCCACGAAAAAGAGGAGTCGCGGAAAGCGGCTTTTCAATCGCTGGTGATTACATTTCTCGGTGGTCTCGCTTTACTTGCCGGAATTCTGGTAATTGGTAGTATTGTTGATAGTTACGATATAGATGTTTGGTTGGCCAATACTGAAAAAATCAAACAAAGTAACTTATATCTTCCGGGTTTGCTGCTTATGTTGGGCGGCGTTTTTACCAAATCGGCTCAGTATCCCTTTCATTTCTGGCTGCCCGGTGCTATGCAGGCTCCTGCGCCGGTAAGTTCGTATCTCCATTCAGCAACCATGGTGAAGGCCGGCGTATTCTTACTCATGCGACTCAGTCCGGTATTGGGAGGAACGGCCGAATGGACATCCATCGTACCGCTCATTGGCGTGCTCACCATGCTTACAGGTTCTTATTTTGCCATCACTCAAACCGATCTGAAAGCTATTCTGGCCTATACTACTATAAATGCTCTGGGTGTACTGGTACTCCTCCTTGGAATTAATACAGAGCAATCGGTAAAAGCTGCTGTGCTGTTTCTGTTTATTCATGCGTTCTACAAAGCGTCACTCTTTATGATTGCCGGCTTTATCGAAAAGAAAACGGGTACCCGAAATCTAAACCAACTGGGTGGGTTGATGAAATCGTTTCCCATCACCTTTGTGATTACGCTGTTTGCGCTTTTGTCAATGGCCGGATTGCCCCCTATGCTCGGCTTCCTTGGTAAAGAATTAATCTACGAAGCAAAAGTACAATCACCGGGTTTCGCTTCGCTTATTTTCATTTTCGGATTTATCTCCAATGTACTCATGTTTGCTGTTTCGATGAGGATTTTAGTGAAGGTGTTTATGGGTAAACCGGTAAAAAGCTATTCAATCCCAATCAACAAGAAATTCTTTTTTGTTTTCGGCCCGGGGCTGTTGATTTTATTAAGTCTGGTGATGGGCCTATCGCCCAACCTGCTCGGAAAATTAATTATTGAACCGGCTGCAACAGTTGTTTTTGGTCAGCAGGTGGATGTGAAACTGGCTCTCTGGCACGGATTCAATATGGTTTTGTTACTTAGTGCAATTACAGTGCTGATTGGTGCAATTCTTTCCTATCTCATGATAAAATACCGGGTGATCGAGGAGCAATGGAATGCGATAAACAAGCGGGTGTTTCCGTACCAGCTACCTCAGGTTTTCTCCCTGATTATCGAGAAATTTGTCGCAGTGTCGGTACGTAAAACCAAATTACTGCAACATGGGTATCATCGTTACTATATTTTAACTGTGATTGTTTTTACTGCAGGTCTTCTGTGGTTGCAGTTAATCCTCACCCGCGGCTGGGAATTTACCTTGAATTTTACTTTTCAGCCTTTCTATATTTCTGGTTTACTGCTGATTATTGTCATTGCGACCATTTACACTACCTTAACAAATTCCCGCACAAGGGCTATTGTGTCGATGGGGGTAACCGGCTATGGCATTGCATTGATTTTTTTATACTACAGTGCGGTCGATCTGGCAATAACGCAAATTTTAGTTGAAACACTCATTGTAGTGATGTTTATGCTGATTCTGCAACGCTTGCCTTTTTTTGCCAGGTTGTCGGCAACCAGTACTAAAATCCGTGATTTCATTGTTGCGCTTATTTTTGGTGGTGCCATGACGGTGGTCAGCCTGAAAGCCATCAACGTTAATTTCAGTTCGCCAATATCCGATTTCTTCATGGATAATAGTTTCACGAAAGCCTTTGGCGAAAATGTGGTGAATGTGATTCTGGTCGATTTTCGTGCGTTGGATACCCTGGGCGAAGTGACTGTTTTGGTGATTGCGGCCATGGGAGTCGCTGCTTTACTAAAATCAAAAACGATTAAAAAATGAACTCAGTAATACTGCAAATTGCTTCGAAATATGTACGATGGCTGTTGGTCATTTTTTCGGTGATTATGCTCCTGCGTGGTCATAATCTGCCGGGTGGAGGCTTTATCGGAGGGTTGTTGGCCGGACTTTCGCTGGCTTACAAAGGTTTTGCCTTTACCCCGTCGGTGCTGGAAAAAGAAATGAAAATCCGTCCCGAAATTTTTATGGTGTTCGGCTTGGTGCTCATTTTTATCAGTCTATGGCCCGGTGTGGTGCTCGAAGGTACCCTGATGCAGGGAATCTGGTTCACCATTCCTTTTCCTTTTACCGAAGGATACAAATTCGGCACTCCATTTTTGTTCGATATTGGCGTGTATTTCGTTGTAATCGGCGTTACCGTATTATTTTTATTCTCACTTTCAGATAAGGACTAATGGAAATACTATTGGCAATCATAGTTGGGGTTTTATATACAGCCGGTGTTTATATGCTGCTGCGGAGGAGCATTGTGAAATTTATTATTGGGATCATTTTTATGAGTAATGCCACTAATCTGCTGGTGTTTCTATCGGCCGGACTGGTTCAGGGAAGCCCCGCTTTTGTCAATGCTGCCACGACCGACACAAGTCGGTTAGCCGACCCTACACCTCAGGCGCTGGTGCTCACAGCCATCGTTATCGGATTAGGGATGGTGGTGTTTATTCTTGCCCTAAAGTACAAGTACTTTGAAATTACAGGAACCGACGATTTGGATCAGTTAAAACAAACCGACGCACACACACATGAATAGCATAGCTCTACCTTTATTACTTCCGTTTGCCATTGCCATCAGTTTGCTGTTGGTGCGTTCGGATAAGCTTAGCAGGTGGGTTGGACCATTAGGAAGTCTGGCTATGCTGGCAGTATCGGTCTACCTCAATTTTCAATTACAGAAAAACGGCATCATGACCCTGAATACCGGCGGTTGGGTTGCTCCGTTCGGCATAGTATTGGTAATCGATTACCTGAGCTCGCTTATGCTCATGGTTTCATCGCTTATTGCTTTCGTAATTGCTTTATTTGCCAACCGTAACCTAACCGACGATATCCCCCTTTCGCGATTTTATTTCTTCTTTTTCACCCTCAACATGGGTGTCAACGGAGCCTTCATTACCGGCGATGTGTTTAACCTGTATGTATGGTTCGAGGTAATGCTGATATCATCCTTTGTACTTATTACCCTGGGTAAGAAAAAAGAACAACTGGAAGGCGGAATCAAGTATTTGGCACTTAATATAATGGGATCGATGCTGTTTTTAGCCGGACTTGGTTTGTTGTATGGAAAAACAGGCACACTGAACATGGCTCATCTGGCTGAAATTTTGAAAAACGACCATCAGGCCTCCCTGATGAGTACTACGTTGGTGCTGTTCTTTGTGGCATTTGGTATTAAAGCAGCCGTTTTCCCACTGTATTTCTGGTTGCCTTCTTCCTATCACACGCCCAATATTACCATCAGCTCGCTCTTTGCCGGTCTACTCACCAAGGTAGGAGTATATACGCTGATTCGTTTTTTTACCCTTTTCTTTGTGCAGGATCAGGTGTTCTGGCATAATCTGCTGCTCATTATTGCCGGTCTCACCATGGTCGCAGGTGGGATGGCAGCCGCATCGTATTACGAAACCCGCCGGATTCTTTCCTATCACATTATCAGTCAGATTGGGTATATGATTATGGGGCTGGGGATTTTTACCCCGCTGGCGCTGGCCGGTGCTATCTTTTTTACAATACACAATATGATAGCCAAAACAGGAACTTTTGTTGCTGCCGGACTCATTGCCAAAATTAAAGGCACTTATGAATTGAAGGAAGTCGGGGGCTTGTACAAGCAAAATCCGGCGCTGGCCATCCTGTTTATTATACCTGCTTTTGCGCTTGCCGGTTTCCCGCCTATCTCCGGATTCTTTGCCAAATTTATGTTGCTCAAAGCCGGCATCGATAGCGGCCAATACCTGATTACTGCCGTTGCATTGCTCACCGGATTTCTCACCCTGTATTCGATGATAAAGATATGGAATGAGGCATTTCTGAAAAAACAACCGGAAGGAAAGATATCCACGCCGGAAGTAAAATTGAAGTTTGCCGATTATGTGCCGCTGGCCATTCTGGCAGGAGCATCGTTGCTGATGGGCTTATTTGCGCCGGCAATATTCGATTATGTAATGCAGGCAGGCAATCAGCTGTTCGAGCCATCGGCTTATATCAATGCAGTATTAAAGAATTAATCATCATGAAAGCGATCCGACTAATCTATTACATTCCGGAGTTTTTGCTTTATTACCTTATTCAATTACTGAAGGCGAATTTTCAAATGGCATACATTACTCTATCGCCCAAAATGAATATCAAAGCAGGATTTGTGGAATATTCAATCAATTTACACTCTTCCGGAGGTCTGTTGATGCTCTGTAATCTTATTTCGATGACCCCCGGTACCATAAGTGTAGATGTGGATGAACATCAAGAGGTATTACTCGTGCATGTGTTATCGAACAGCAGCAACGAAACTATACTTCAGGAGATAAACAGTATCGAACGGCGTATTATCCGATTAATCAACTAACACATGGAAACAAGTATATCCGAAATCATTTTGTTTATTGCCCTGGGCTTTCTGATGCTGGCAATGGTGTTCACCCTCTACCGGTTGCTAAAAGGCCCTACTTTTAACGATCAGATAGCTGCCATGGATCTTTTAGCATCCATTATAATTGGTGTTATTATGGTGTATGGGATGCTGATCAACAACAAGATGTATTTCGATATTGCCATCGTCATCGCATTAGTCTCATTTATCGGAACCATCGCAATATCCACTTTTATAAAGAAAAAAAATGGCTGAAATTTGTATTGCAGTTTTTTTACTGCTGGGCTCTTTTTTTATCCTGATTGCCTCCATCGGCATGGTACGTTTTAAGGATTTGTACGGCCGGCTTCATGCTTCAACAAAAGCAACTTCCTTCGGTATTTTGCTTCTGCTGGTAGGTGCCAGTCTTTATTTTAACGATGTAAATGTGTATGTAAAAACTGTTTTGATTGTAATATTTATATACCTCACAGCTCCATTGGCAGCACATTCCATTTCGAAATCGTATAAAAATGATGTAGCGAAATCCGACGATATTGAGTAATATAGTTGTAACCAATCTTATGGGTCTGAAGCAGTATTAGACCGTTCTTTTGTATTTAAATCACTTCAACCATTTTTCCCCGCAAAATATGCCTTTTTCCCAGAGGTCCTTTCAGACGTTCTATACTAAATCCTGCCTCCCGAAGTGCTTGTTTCACACTTCCTTTCGCACAATAGGTGGTAAGAATTGCTCCGGGGTTACAATGATTTGCCAGCGTTGTAAATCGTTCGGGTAACCAGAGTTCGGGTTCTTTTTCAGGCGAAAAGGCATCGAAATAAATCAGGTCGTAGGATTGGTCAGGGGTATAGTGGGTGAAATCTACCTGAAGTTTACGAAATGAAAAACGGGGGCTTAATTGATGAAAATTGCCCCAGGAGCAAGTGTGAAGCTGTTGAAATGAAATCTGTTGGCTTAAGTTTGCTGATTCTGCATGTAATAATGACTCGTAATTCAGCTTTTCCCATTCCGATTGCTCCACAGGATACAATTCCACGGACGTATACTGTATGCTAAGTCCGTTTCTCTCAGCTTCCAGCCAGGTTAGATAAGCATTCAGTCCGGTACCAAAACCTACTTCAAAAATTCGGAGCTCATTTAATACAGAGCAGTGCAGTCCCCGCTCAATAAAGATATGACGAGATTCCTGCACCGCTCCGTGTATCGAATGATAGGTTTCGCCGGTCCGCTGATCCATCAGCGAATGCGAACCATCCTCAGTAAGCACTATCATTACTTAATAATTCGTTTTCTTTTCTTCGAAATACGCTTGTTCGTGCAAACAGGCCGGACACGCTTTCGGCGCTTTTTTGCCTTTGTGAACGTAACCACAGTTGCGGCACTGCCATTCGATTTCTTCTTCGCGCTCGAATACCTTTTCGGCTTCCACGCGTTCGAGCAATTTGCGGTAGCGACTTTCGTGTTCGGCTTCCACCTCTGCAATTTTACGGAAAGCTACAGCCACCTGTTTGAATCCTTCTGCTTCAGCTATGTCGGCAAATTTCGGATAATCAACTGCCCATTCTTCGTGCTCGCCATTAGCTGCTGCTAATAAGTTTTCAGCGGTTGTGCCTACAATACCTGCAGGATACGAAGCTGTAATTTCGACCATGCCACCTTCCAGGAAGCTGAAGAAACGTTTGGCGTGCTCTTTTTCCTGTTCGGCTGTTTCCATGAAAACGCCTGAAATGTGCTCAAAACCTTCTTTTTTTGCCTGCTTGGCAAACATGGTGTAGCGCATGCGTGCCTGACTCTCGCCTGCAAATGCGGTCAACAGGTTCTTTTCAGTCTGTGTTCCTTTAATTGATGCCATTTTTAATTTTTTTTAAAATGAATAGTTATTTCATGTTTATTCTCAGTCCTACAAAGATACACAATCCAACCTTCAACATCAACTGAAACTACATATTTATAATCATTCCAGATTTTAACAAACGCATAAAAATCCCTACCTTTGCAGGTGTTAATTGAATCGGCGGATGAACTCTCTTAATCCCACCCATTAATCATTAAACATTTATCATTAAATGGTCAGTTACCTTCAGGTCGAACATCTTACCAAGTCCTTTGGCGATAATCTTCTTTTCGAAGATATTTCATTTGGAATATCCGACAATCAGCGGGTGGCGCTCATTGCGAAAAACGGGATGGGTAAAACCACGCTTTTAAATATTATTGCCGGCCGGGAAGATTATCAGGAAGGGCATATATCCTTTAAAAGGGATTTGCGGGTAGCCTACCTCGATCAGTCGCCCGAATTTCCGGCCGGACTTTCGGTGATTGATGCCTGTCTGCAAACCGATAACGAGGCAGTGCGTGCAATTGCCACTTACGAGCATTGTCTGCATTCGGGCGATCACGATCTGCTGGCTGAAGCGATGAACCGGATGGATATGCTCAAAGCCTGGGATTATGAAGTGCGCATCAAGCAAATTCTGGGAAAATTGAAAATTACCGATTTTGAACAAAGTATAGGAGAGTTGTCGGGCGGTCAGTTAAAACGGGTGGCACTTGCGAATGTGTTGATTTCGGAACCGGAACTGTTGATACTCGATGAGCCAACCAACCACCTCGATCTGGAAATGGTGGAATGGCTTGAAGACTTACTGCGGCGTTCGTCGATGGCTTTACTCATGGTAACCCACGACCGCTATTTCCTCGATCGGGTGTGTACCGATATCCTCGAAATTGATCGTAAAACACTATTCAAATATTCAGGAAATTATTCCTATTACCTTGAGAAACGGCAGGAACGCATTGAAAATTTCAACACGGAAACTGAGCGGGCACTAAACCTCTACCGTACAGAGCTTGACTGGATGCGCCGCCAACCGCAGGCCAGAGCCACCAAGGCGAAGTCGCGCATCGATAGGTTTTACGATATTGAGGATCGGGCGAAAATGCGTGTTGACAACGATACAGTGCAATTGGATGTGAAAGCATCCTACCTCGGTTCCAAAATATTCGAAGCGAAATACATTTCCAAATCCTATGGCGATGTTAAAATTGTGCAGGATTTTTATTATAACTTTGCCCGTTACGAAAAGATGGGTATTATTGGTAAAAACGGAACCGGCAAATCGACCTTCCTGAAAATGCTGTTGGGCGAAGTGAAACCCGACAGTGGCTCTTTTGATGTAGGCGAAACTGTTGTGTTTGGCTATTATAGTCAGGACGGCTTGCAGTTTGACGAGCAGATGAAGGTGATTGATGTGGTGCGTGATATTGCTGAAGAAGTTCACCTGGGAAATGGTCGTAAAATGTCGGCTTCACAGTTTCTGAATCACTTTTTGTTTACTCCCGAAACGCAGTTCAACTACGTCTATAAGCTCAGCGGAGGCGAAAAACGAAGGTTGTATCTGTGCACCGTGCTCATGCGCAATCCCAATTTTCTGGTGCTCGACGAGCCTACCAACGACCTCGATATCGTTACCCTGAATATTCTCGAAGATTACCTGCGAAGCTTCAAAGGTTGCGTAATTGTGGTTAGTCACGACCGCTTTTTTATGGATAAAGTGGTGGATCATCTTCTTGTTTTTGAGGGAGATGCGGTTTTGCGCGATTATCCCGGAAATTACACCCAATACCGGGAGGATGATGAATGGAGGGAACTGGTTAAGCCGGAAGCTGTTGCTCCCAAAAACAGTGCTGCAAAGAATGTGGCTGTATCAACCGAAGCTTCTTCGTCCTCCAAACGCAAATTATCGTTTAAAGAGAAAAAGGAGTTCGAAAGCCTGGAAGTAGAAATTCAGGAGCTGGAAGATGAAAAGAAACTGGTGGAAGAACAGCTTTCATCGGGTCAACTCAGCTCAGAGGAAGTGACCAGTATTTCCAAACGCTATGCTGAACTAAATGATCTTATTGATGAAAAAACAATGCGCTGGCTGGAATTGAGTGAAGTGTGAATCTGGAATTAAGTGAAGTATGAAGGCATTTATCGGATTAGGCAGCAACCTGGGCGACCGGGAACAACATCTTCACAAAGCAATAGAGCTGATAGGGGAAAAGGCCGGCAGGATAGTAGCGGTTTCGTCGTTTTATTATTCTGAACCTCAGGGTTTTGTGTCGGAAAATTACTTTGTAAATGCGGCCCTTGAATTGGATACACAGCTTTCAGCTCACGAACTACTGAAAGCCTTACAAGAATTTGAATCTCAATTGGGGAGAACCTCAAAATCAGTTGGTGGAAATTATTCCGACCGCATCATCGACCTGGATATCTTAACGTATGAAAACGTAAACATGGATACACCCGAACTTACTTTGCCGCATCCACGCATAAACGAAAGAGACTTTGTATTAAAGCCTCTTCGGGAGTTAAAAGGGTTTTCACATAAAGAGAATTGAATCAAAGAGTTGAGCTATCAGAGCCTGGTTCAAACGGCAGCATCTGCCTCATGATATTCTGTAAGAATTTTATCGGCTTTTTCCATATCCTGTTCAAACACCAGCAGCGCAATGCCTTCGTCCAAATCGTACAACATCGGTAATATCCCTGCTGAAGTCGATTCCTGTATGTTGCTTTCAATATTATTTTCACTCAGTACCCGCTGATCCAACAGGGCTTCCTCCATTCGTTCGTAGGTTTTCACCTTCACTAATCTGTCTTCCATATGCGCTGATTTTGTAGGGTTTGTTTGCCTGTAAAACATAATTTAACAGCGAATTGTTTGCCCAATTTGCCTCTTTCTTTATAAGAAGGATAATTTTTTCTACTTTTGTAGGCTTAATTACGAAACAATGGAGATTGAAAACTTACCCGATCACATGGTGTATTCGCCGCGGGTAATTGATTTTGTGACGGTTACGGCCGAAACCTGCCTGTTACTGGAACATGCCGGTGAACATACCCACGAGCAATTTGTGGAGAAAAGCATCGGTTTGCTGTCGCTGCTGTACCTGAAAAGTGTGCTTCTCGAGGTGCCCGAAAAGGTTTTTGATGACCCGGCCGAACGCTTTGTGACCGAAGCCGACTATAACGAGGTGAAAGATGCGGTTGCCATATTGTTGGGTGAAAAAGATTCGTTTCTGGAGACTTTTCATCCTGATATGTCGTTGAGCGATACTCCTATAGCGGCTTTTGTTTCGGAGAATATGGCAGATATTTACCAGGAGTTGAAGGATTTTGCGGCTAACTACCAGCTGGGCGAAACCGATATCATGAACGATGCGCTGGCCGATTGTCTTATTGCATTTGCCGAACATTGGGGCCTAAAGGTGCTGAATACCCTGCGTGCTCTTCACATGATTCGGTATAGTGATGATTTCGGTACGCATGAGCCCGAACAACCGGCTGCAAAAATGAACCGCAATGCTTTCCTTGGTTTTCTCCGGGATGATGATGATACTGTGAACCCTTTGTTGTAAGCATGTTTAAATCAAAAATTACGAAAGAAGAAGTAAATGAATTGCCACTGACTGGATTCAGTGGTAAGATTTATGTTTTGGAGACCCCGGAAGAAGCAGTGAAAGCCCTGGAAAGGCTCAATGTTGAAAAAGTCGTGGGCATCGATACGGAAACCAAACCGGCTTTTGCCCGCGGACAGTTTCATAAAGTAGCTCTGCTGCAGGTTTCGACCCTCGACGAATGCTACCTGTTCCGCCTTAATAAAATGGGGCTCCCTCCCGAAATAGGAGAGTTTCTTTCTAATAAAAAGATTAAAAAGATTGGCCTGGCGCTGAAGGATGACTTTGTTGGGCTGAACCGCCATCACCGTTTTAAACCTGAAAATATTGTTGATTTACAGAAGATTGTAAAAGAATACGGTATTCTCGAACTGGGATTACAAAAGATGTACGCAGTGGTTTTCGGTGAGAAAATATCAAAAAGTCAACGACTTACCAACTGGGAATCGCCGGTACTTAGCGAACAGCAGCAAATTTATGCAGCTACCGATGCATGGGCAGTACTCAAAATTTACCAACAACTGAAGAGGTCCAGAAAATTGACAAAAGAAGAACTGGCTGAATTACTAACCCCCGAACCGTTAATCAATACATTTGTTGATGAAAAAAGTCTATCTTAAACCGCGGAAAGAGGAAAGCCTGCGCCGCTTTCATCCCTGGGTGTTTTCAGGAGCCATTCAGTCGATTGAAGGAAACCCTGAAGAAGGCGAGCTCGTGGAAGTATATGCTGCCGACAGGAGTTTTCTGGCAATTGGTCATTACCAAATCGGTAGTATCACTGTTCGTGTGCTGTCGTTTGTTCAATGTACTGTTGACCAACCATTTTGGTGCGAACGAATTCGTGCAGCTTGCGAGTTACGCAGGTCGGTGGGATTGGTTCGTAGCGATAATTCAACCTACCGGTTGGTTCATGGCGAAGGCGATCATTTGCCCGGATTGATTGTAGATGTGTACGATCAGACTGCTGTGATGCAGGCCCATTCTGCCGGAATGCATTTGGTGCGTAGGGAGCTGGCACAGGCCATTGTGGAGGAGGTGGAAGGAGTGACGCAGGTTTTTTACAAATCGGAAACCACCCTGCCGTTTAAAGCCGACCTTCAACCACAGGATGGCTATTTGATAGGTGGCGATATTCGGGTACATCCGGCTACCGAAAACGGACTTCTGTTTCATGTGGATTGGCTGCGTGGACAGAAAACCGGATTTTTTGTTGACCAGCGCGACAACCGACTGTTGCTGGAGCAATATTCCCGTGATAAACAGGTGCTGAATATGTTTTGCTATACCGGTGGTTTCTCAGTGTATGCCATGCGCGGCGGAGCACAATTGGTTCATTCGGTGGATAGTTCGGCCAAAGCCATCGAAATTACGGATAAAAACATTGCGCTCAACTTTCCCGGTGACGAGCGACATACATCCTTTGCCGAAGATGCCTTTAAATTTTTGGCAGCCAACGAAAATGCCTACGACCTGGTGGTGCTCGACCCGCCGGCCTTTGCCAAGCACCGCGATGCCGTGCGTAATGCGCTGCGTGGATACCAGAAACTTAATGCCCGGGGCATCTCGCAAATTAAACCCGGAGGAATACTGTTTACGTTCTCTTGTTCTCAGGTGATTTCCAAAGAACAGTTCCGACTGGCGGTGTTCAGTGCCGCTGCCGAAACCGGCCGCAAAGTTCGTATTCTGCATCAGCTTACACAGCCGGCCGATCATCCGGTTAATATTTACCATCCCGAAGGTGAATACCTCAAAGGATTGGTGCTCTATATTGAATAATCATCCCGAAAATCGCAACTTAAAATCTTAAAAAATGACTGAAAGTTTGTTTTTTCAAAACTAATCTCTATATTTGCAGCCCGAACATTATTTATTAACGTTAAAAAACTGAATTGCCTATCGAATACAATTACGCTTAACACCAATAATTAAGCAGTAATGAAAACACTGGATCAACTAGCCGATGAACAATTGGTAGGATTGTACGAACAGGGTAATAATACGGCATTCGAAGTTTTACTAACGCGCTACCGCTCACGGGTTTATTCCTATATATTCCAGATTGTACGCGATCGTGAACTCACCGAAGATATCTTTCAGGATACCTTCATCAAAGCCATTGTAACCATTCAACAGGGTCGTTATTTCGAGAGCGGAAAGTTCCTGGGATGGATCAACCGTATCGCACACAACCTGATTATCGATCATTTCCGGAAGGAAAAAAACGAAAATACGATTTCGGCCGATGCCTTTGAATACGATATCGTTAACAACAGTAAGCTTTCCGACCTCAGTATCGAAGATATTATGTCGAACGAACAAGTGCTGTGCGACGTGGTTCGCATGGTCGATTTCCTTCCGGAAGTTCAACAGGAAGTAGTGCGCATGCGCTTTTTCGAGGAATTGAGTTTCAAGGAAATAGCTGAGAAAACAAATGTAAGTATTAACACAGCATTGGGTCGCATGCGTTACGCCCTGCTCAATATGCGTAAAATGGCTTCCGAAAAAGATGTGTACCTCGAAATAAAATAGTTTTTTTTGCCGGCTAATATACTTTTCTGAAAGTAGCACCGTTTTATTTACGAACATAAAATAAATGGTGGCCTATGCAAAAAATTACTGCGTTTAATTCAACTGATTTACAAGCCATGTCGATGGGTCCGTCCGACCAGAGTTTAAAGCGTATTTTACAGTTCGCAGCCAACTACAGGTCACAACAAATTTCGAACAACCACTTTGTGGACATTATCCTAAGTTAAAAAACAGGCTCCTGCTTTCGGTGGGAGCTTTTTTTTGCTACTTTTGCATCTGTTTGTTAAACCCTGAATGTATGAAGCGAATTGTGTCTCCCTCGGTACTATCTGCCGATTTTTCCGATTTGAAATCGGAATGTGTGATGTTGAACGAAAGTGCGGCCGAATGGGTGCACATCGATGTGATGGATGGTGTTTTTGTGCCGAATATTTCCTTTGGATTTCCGGTGATAGAAGCTATCCGTAAGCATTGTACGAAATTTATGGATGTGCACATAATGATTGTGCATCCCGAAAAATACGTCCAGCGCTTTGCCGATGCCGGTGCCCGCATGCTGACCTTTCACTACGAAGCTGCTGAAAAACCTTCGGAGGTAATCCGTTTAATCAGGGAGGCCGGAATGATGGTCGGTATTACGATTAATCCGGATATTCCGGTGGAGAAGTTACGCCCGTATATTGCAGACGTGGATATGGTGCTGCTGATGTCGGTATTTGCCGGCTATGGTGGACAGAAGTTCATTCCGGAAAGTTTCAACCGCATACGGGAACTCAAAGGAATGATCGATGAGCTTAATCCGAACAGCATGATACAAATTGATGGTGGTGTGAGTGATGCCAATGCTGCCGAACTCTATGCCTGTGGTGCGAACGTGCTGGTGGCCGGGAGCTCGGTATTCAATGCCCCCGACCCCAAAGCAATGATTCAGCGTTTATTGACGATGGAATAAACTATATAACGACGATACATCAAGCCGTTTGCCTGCAATAGAGTAAACCGTTTTCTGGCAATTTAATTAACCTGTTTACGACCATTTAAATTTATCTGTTTATGAACTTCCTGTTAAGAACTCCGTTCTTCAGGTTGTTGCTTGCATTAATTGCAGGAATCGTTACCTGCGGTTATTTCAGGCTGTTCGACCTGACTATTTTGTTGCTGGCTGTGCCGGCTTTTCTTAGTGTTTTCCTTTCATTTTGGGTGAAGAATGTACAATGGGCTCACCGCCTGCGCTGGGGTTTCGGTGCGGGAGTGGTCGTGCTGATGTACCTTGCAGGCTATGCACTGGCTGCCCGACAGGAGCATCAACTTCAGTTTAATTTTTCGGGCAAATCGCAACTGTACAGACTTGAGCTGGTTGAACGACCCGAAGTGAAGGCCCGGTCGGTGCTGTGTGTGGCTGAAACCAGGTTGGTTGATGGTGGTCTTTCTAAGATGGACCATCCTGCGGGTAAACCGACTGCTATTGAAACATCTGCTGGTGCCAGCGCCAGTATGAATTCTTTAGCAAAAACCATCGTTTATCTTCAAAAAGACAGTCTGGCATTACTGCTTCAACGCGGCGATATCCTCCTTGCCCGGCTTCGTTTTCAAGCTCCGGCAACGGTCCAAAATCCCGAAGGTTTCGATTATGCCGCTTTTCTGCGACGCAAAGGCATTGCGGCAACAGCGTATTCCGATTCGCTGAATTGGAGAAAACTTTCGCACTTGGAAAAACCCGGTTTGCGTCATTGGGCCGAAAAAGCCCGCGATCAGTTGCTGGCCGTTTACCGAAAGTTGAATCTGGCGCCTGATGAGTTTGCTGTGCTGGCTGCATTAACCCTGGGCTACAAGGAGGAGCTGGATCCCGAAATTATGCTCCACTACAGTGCGTCGGGGGCCATGCACATTCTTTCAGTCAGTGGTCTCCACGTTGGAGTTATTTTTCTCATCGTCAACAGCCTGGTGTCTATGCTGTTTCGAAAACCTTCGACCATTCTTCCAAAAACTGCTTGTATTATCCTTGCGCTGTGGCTGTATGCCTTTATCACCGGACTTTCACCTTCGGTGATTCGTGCTTCGGCCATGTTTTCGATGGTTACACTGGGGAAAGCACTCGGACGGCAGGCGCAGATTTACAATACCATCAGTTCAACTGCATTTATATTGCTCCTTTTAAATCCGTCCTACCTCTGGGATGTGGGTTTTCAGCTGAGCTACACCGCTGTGTTGGGTATCGTTTATTTTCAACCTCAACTGTCGCCCCTGCTGGCAGTAAGTAATAAGGCTCTGAAGTGGTTGTGGGACCTGACTTCTGTTTCGCTGGCGGCACAACTCGGCACCTTGCCGCTGGCCCTTTTTTATTTCAATCAGTTTCCCAACTATTTTTTGCTGACCAATTACATCGCAATTCCATTATCTACATTTGTAATATATGCTGCAGTAAGCTACCTGGTGCTTAGTTTTGTACCCGTTGCCGGTGATGTGGTGGGATGGGGGCTCACCCAGTTATTGTGGCTTCTGAACAAATCGATAGCCGCTATCCATGCCCTGCCGGGTTCGGTAACACAGGTGTATGCAGGTAATGTAGAATTGCTGTTAATGACCATTCTGCTGTGTTGTTGGGTGGGCTATGCTGAACTTAAAAAGTATTATTTTATTGCTGTTGCTTTAGCAGCTGTGTTAGTTTTTCCTGTAAAACAAATAGTTATTGAAGTGCTTGGCAACCAACGGTCAGAGCTCGTCGTTTATTCCGATCGCAAGGCCTCGCACGTACAACTGAATGCCGGTCGGCGCGAATTTGTGATTACCAGCGATAGTGCTGCATTTGTAAAAGTGGCGGGCAAATACCGCCTTAAACAACGGCTGATAAATGAACAGTTTGTCGTCGATTCAGCAAGTTTGTTTAAAGTGCTGGATGGGAAGCGCTTTGCTTTTATTAACGACAAAACTTACTGTCGGAAGAAAGCCACTTTTCCGCTAAAACTTGATTATCTGATAATAAGTACACTGAAAGGATATACGCCAAAGGAGTTGCTTAGTTGTTTTGAACCACGGATATGCATTGCAGGAAGTTCTGTAAGCGATTATTCTACTGCTCGTTTGCAGGAGGAATGCAAAGCCAGAGGCATTACCTTTTACAGTCTTCGTCGTTCGGGAGCCTATCGGGAGCAACTTGTTCGCACCAACAAGTCATCGATGAGCTCACCAAAGTTTGAAATCAGCAAAAAGCACCGCATCGACATACACAAAAAGTCGTAAATTTTTGCTATTTTTGCGACGTTTAAACAAAAGCAGATGTTATCAAAAGTCATTTCGGAAGATTTAATCCGCAAAACCGCCGATGCGCTTGAAAAAGCGGAGCGAATTGCCATTGTTGTACACGTAGCTCCCGACGGCGATGCAGTGGGTTCATCCTTAGGGTTGTGGCATTATTGCATGACCCTTGAAAAAGAGCCTGTGGTGATTGTACCATCGCCCTTTCCCGATTTTTTCAACTGGATGCCGGGTGCCGACCGCATTGTGGTGTTCGAAAATGAAAAGGAAAAAGCGGCCAGCCTGTTACAGGAAGCAGACTTGATCTTTGCCCTTGATTTTAATGTTCCGAAGCGCCTTGCCGATATGGCTGATGTTGTTTTGCAAGCACCGGCTAAGAAAATCCTGGTCGATCACCACCTTCATCCGGGTGATTTTGCTCAAATTGCCATCTCCTATCCTGAAATATCTTCGACCAGTGAATTGATTTTCCGGCTTATCTGCCGCATGGGTGATTTCGAAAAAATAAATCTGGCTGCAGCTGAATGTATTTACACCGGCATGATGACTGATACAGGAGGCTTCACCTTTAATTCGAACAAACAGGAAATTTACACGATTATCTCGGAGCTAATTAAAATCGGTGTCGATAAAGATGAAATTTACCGAAAGGTGTTTAATACCTATTCGGAACACCGCATCCGGTTGATGGGATATTGCCTGTACAAAAAAATGAAGGTATATCCCGAATACAAAGCGGCTCTGATTACGCTTACCACTGATGAATTGCGGGCGTTTAACTACCGCATTGGCGATACCGAAGGTTTTGTAAATATCCCCCTCTCGATTGCCGGCATCGATTTTTCAGTATTTATGCGGGAAGATAGCGATAAGGTGAAGATTTCATTGCGTTCGCAGGGTTCTTTTCCTGCCAATAAATTTGCTGCCGATGTGTTTGGTGGTGGCGGTCACCTGAATGCTTCCGGGGGTGAGAGTTATTCTTCCTTACAGGATGCCATGCTGAAATTTGAAGAAGCATTGCCTCTGTTCAAGGATTTTTTGGAATTTGAAGATAAATAGTACATGAAGTATT
>JAVFAG010000035.1:0-29874 GCA_034002585.1 Paludibacter sp. | reverse complement strand
GAGATAGGCTTATACAATCTAACATCAAATTACGTGAAGTTAAACAGTTAAAAGAAACCGCCGTGTGCGAAAGCATGCACGGTGGTGTGAGAGGGCGGGGGAGTAATCCCCCTACCTACTCGATTATATTTTCGTATTGACTAGTCAAGCCTGGCCTTGTGTAAGTCCTCCCAAAAGTCAGGATACGATTTACTTACCACTTCCGGATGTTCTATTTCCAGCTTTTGCCGGCGTGCTGCCGGAGCAAAGGCCATCGCCATGCGGTGGTCGTCGTAGGTTTTGATGACCGGAAGTTGGTGTGCAGCTGTTTTCATTCCTCTCCAGATCAGCATTCCTTCAGCCGGTTCTTCAATCACAAAACC
This sequence comes from Paludibacter sp., assembly GCA_034002585.1. Classification (GTDB taxonomy): domain Bacteria; phylum Bacteroidota; class Bacteroidia; order Bacteroidales; family Paludibacteraceae; genus Paludibacter. The sequence continues at coordinate 29,512 of JAVFAG010000035.1, read as the reverse complement.
CAGTTTTGCTAATTCGTTGATCAACGCTGCAATACGATCGGTTTCCTTTATTTTCAGACTCTGCAAACCGCTGAATTCAAAAGTAATTCCCTTCATGCAGCAGGTCACGGCAAAGGTTTGCGCCAGGTCGGGTTGATCGATGAAATTGTACGAGAAGTGATTAATGGATTTGCCTGTGGGAGTGAGACGAACGCCATCAGGCTCGTAGTCGGTGGCAACACCCAGTTGTTCGAAAAGTGCTGCCACCTTTGAATCGCCCTGGTAGCTGTTTTGCTTCAATCCTTCGAGGAATACTTCCCCTTTTCCTGCAATTGATAGTAGTTCGTACCAGTACGAGGCAGCCGACCAATCAGATTCCACCCAAAAGTTTACAGGAGTATAGCGCTGGGAAGCTATTGTGATCGTATTGTTCTCAAACTGTGTTGTTACACCGTATTCGGCCATCATGCTGCGGGTCATTTCGATGTATGGCACCGAAATTACCTTTCCTTCGAGTATGATTACCAGTCCATTGACCATGTAAGGCGCAATCATCATTAATGCCGAAATGTACTGACTGCTGACTCCACCGTTGAGGGTGATTTCACCTCCCATCATGGCACTGCCATAAATTTTAAGTGGAGGAAAGCCTTCGTTTTCGAGGTATTCAATTTTTGCCCCGAGTTTATTCAGCGCATCCACCAGCAGGCGAATCGGCCGTTGTTTCATACGTTCACTGCCGGTAATCGTCCATTCGCCTACTGTTTTTGCCAGAAAAGCGGTGAGGAAGCGCATGGATGTTCCGGCAGCTCCCACATCAAAATGAGTCGAATTCGAGTCGAGTGCGCGTAGCATCACACGGGTATCGTCGCAGTCGGACAGGTTCTGAATTTCATACGGACTATACGCCAGCGCATTCAATATCAATGCTCTGTTGCTGATGCTTTTAGAGGCAGGCAACTTAATGCGCGCCTGTATGGAATCGGCAGTAAAATGAAGCGTCATTATGTGTACTGTAAAGTGAACTGGTTGTTGTTGAATAAAACAGATGTTGCTGAATAGAACAGTTTTTACTGCGGGTTTAAACAGATAGCCGGTAGATATTTTCCATATCCTGAGCATTCAGCTTCACAAAACTTCCCATGGTACCCTTTCCGATTCCAGATTGTTGAATCAAAGTCGGAATGTCTTCTTCGCGGGCGCCAATTTCGGAAAAACGTACCGGCATGCCAATGGAACGCAGGAAGTTTTCGTAGCGAAGAATACCTTCTTTCGCGGTTACTTCGGGATTCTGAAAGTCCATTTCGCAACCCCATACGCGAACGGCAAACTGTGCAAAACGCATCACATCGTGGTGCATCACATACTTCATCCAGGCAGGAAACATAACTGCTAAACCTGCACCATGCGCCACATCGTACAGCGCCGATAACTCGTGTTCGAGTCCGTGCGTACTCCAGTCCTGCTCGCGTCCCACGCCGCAAATATCGTTGTGTGCCACCATACCGGCCCACATCAGGTTAGCCCGCGATTCGTAATCGCTGCTATCAGCCAGTGCTTTGGGCGTTTCTTTAATAACGGTCAGCAGAATACCCTCGCACAGACGGTCAGTAATTTCAACATCTTTCGTGTTGGTGAAGTAGCGCTCCATTACATGAGCCATCATATCCACCGCTCCACACGCAGTTTGATAATTTGGTAAACTCATGGTGAGCTCCGGATTTAAAATCGAAAATACCGGACGAATTAGTTCCGAGAGGCTTCCGCGTTTGTAATTTCCGTTTTCATGAGTGATCACCGAGCTGGCCGAACCTTCGCTGCCCGCAGCCGAGATGGTGAGAATGGTGGCAACAGGAATAGCTTTTTTGCAACTGGCTTTCCCACTGAAAAAATCCCAGAAATCGCCATCGTAAGGAACTCCCATGGCAATGGCCTTGGCCGAATCGATGGCGCTGCCACCTCCCACGGCTACTATAAAGTCGATTTTTTCGTTGCGGCAGATTTCAATGCCTTCGTATACCAAACCACTTCGCGGATTGGGCACAACGCCTCCGAGTTCGGTATAAAAGATTCCCTGTTTGTTGAGCGAGGCCTTCACGCGATCGAGTAAGCCACTTTTTACCACCGAACCGGTGCCATAATGCAACAGTACACGGGTTCCGTTAAAACGCTTTACCATGGGTCCGGTTTCACTTTCTTTTCCTTTACCGAACACAAAATAAGTTGGACTATAAAAATGGAAATTCTTCATTGTTGTACTTTATTACAGGGTTTCTTCATCGTAACGCTGAAAGAGAAAATCGTTGTACGGATAGCGTTCAATATGAATCGCTTTTACTTTCTGGTACATGAGTTCTTTCAGGTTTTCAATATTGTGTTTTTGTTTTGCCGAGATAAAGATACAGTTCTCGTTGAGTTTCGATATCCAGGTGGCTTTCAGTTCATCCAGACTGATGTTTTCGCGGGTGGATGGCAACAGGTCATCTTCTTCCTTGGGAGTGTAGGTGAACGCATCTGTTTTATTAAAAACGAGTACTGTGGGTTTTTCCCGTGGATCAATTTCCTGAAGTGTTTGCTGCACAATCTGAAGTTGCTCTTCAAAATTGGGGTGAGATATATCCACAATATGCACCAGCAAATCGGCTTCGCGCACTTCGTCGAGGGTCGACTTAAACGATTCGATAAGGTTGTGCGGTAATTTTCGGATAAAGCCTACCGTGTCGGTTAGCAGGAAAGGCAGGTTGTCGATAATTACCTTGCGGACAGTAGTATCGAGTGTGGCAAAGAGTTTATTTTCGGCAAAGACTTCCGATTTGCTCAGCAGGTTCATCAGGGTTGATTTGCCCACATTTGTGTAACCCACCAGTGCAACGCGAACCATCTTGCCACGGTTCTTGCGCTGGGTGGCCATTTGTTTGTCAATGTCCTTGAGGTTTTGCTTGAGCAGCGAAATTTTATTTAAAATTATTCTCCGGTCGGTTTCAATCTGCGTTTCCCCGGGACCACGCATCCCAATACCTCCCTGTTGTCGTTCGAGGTGAGTCCACAACCGGGTGAGGCGGGGCAACATGTACTGCAACTGAGCCAGTTCCACCTGAGTCTTAGCGTTGGCGGTTTGCGCCCGCTTGGCGAAAATGTCGAGAATGAGGTTGGTGCGGTCGAGAATGAGCACATTAAGTTCGCGTTCGATATTCCGGAGTTGACCAGGCGAAAGTTCATCGTCGAAAATTACCAGTCCGATATCGTGCGCTACCAGGTACTCTTTAATTTCTTTTAGTTTCCCCGGTCCGACAAATGTTTTCGGATTGGGATAATCCAGTTTTTGCACAAAGAACTTCATCGGCGTAGCGCCGGCGGTGTCGGCCAGGAATGCCAGCTCGTCGAGGTATTCCTTCGCCCGTTCTTCGGGTTGTTGTGGAGTTATCAGGCCTACCAGCACGGCCGTTTCCTGGTATATTTCAGTTTGCATAGGCAATTTTAGTTCATGCAATTACCTGCATGTCGGTTTGTAGTACGATAAAAAAACCGTTTGGATATTCCCAAACGGTTGTATAAGATGTGAATGAATTTCGATTGACCGTTGGTACAATCAGCTTCTTCTTACTGTAGACGGAAGTTAACGGGGAGGGTGTATTTAACACGTACCGTTTTACCACGTTGTTTACCGGGAGTCCACTTTGGCATGTTTTTGATTACGCGGATTGCTTCGGCATCGAGACTCTTGTCAACACTTCGTACTACTTCAATATCAACGATAGATCCGTCGCGGTTTACCACGAACTGACAAATTACACGACCCTGGATTCCACTTTCCTGTGCGATTACCGGATACTTGATGTTGTCGTTCAGGTATTTGAAAAGGGCTGCATCACCACCTGGGAACGAAGGCATGGATTCAACCACAACGAATACCACCTGATCATCCTCTTCTTCCACCTTAGCAGCAGCTACAGGAGCCTGAATCACGACCTGTTTGTTCTTATCGTCTTCGGTGTTAATCTCAATTTCAGCAGTTTCGATATCGTCTTCCACCACGTTCAGGATTTCAATAACGTCCGGCACTTCTGGCGGAGGTGGCGGAGGAAGTGTTTCTGCAGTAGTGATGATTTCGATTTCTTCTTCTTCAATCACTGCAGCTGAAGTATCATCGTAGATGGTAACCTCGTGTTGTGTCCACTCCAGGCCAATATAAAGCAACGATAAAACCGCTACGAATCCCATCAGCATATAGATGGATTTCTTGTCTTCAAGTGAAGCTTTTGGTGATTTTTTTACGTCCATATTGATGTAAATTTTTTATATTTTTCAGATTGGCAAATGTACGATTTTTTTTCTAATTATATGTTGTACAAACGATTTTTTTTAAAATTATTGTCAGAATGCTGATAATTTGCTGATTTTCATATTTTTTTTCATTTCTGTATGCACTATTTCCCGAAAATTACGTTTAGTATGCTGTCGATACAAAGAGCTTTCCGGTGATTAGTTTTAGGAAAAGCACTATCTTTGGCAGTCGAAAACCACAATGAACACCGTAAATTTACGATCAGACCGCTGATCAAATGAGTTACATCAATGACGTACAATAATAACAGAATATTAACCCTTTTGTTGTTTGGGCTGCTTAGCCTGAATATATTTTCTTCCGATGGGGTGTTTCGCTTTCTCGACTTACCGGTTTCGTCGCGTATGGCGGCTTTAGGAGGCAAAAATGTTACGAATCCCGATGGTGATATCAGCTTTGCACTTTTCAATCCGGCACTTCTTAGCAGTAATTCTAACTCGATGTTGAGTCTGAATATGGCGAATTACCTGGCTGATGTTAAATTTGGCTCTGCTGTGTATGGTTTTTCAAAAGGCTCAAATCACTTTGCAGTGGGTGTACAGTATGTCGATTACGGGACTTTTAAAGAAACAACAGAGACCAATGAACACCTTGGTGAATTTACAGCCCGGGATATAGCGCTGAGTATAATTTTCAGCCGTTCCATCAGCGACCGGCTTTCGGCAGGAGTAACACTTAAGCCCGTTTTTTCGGCCTACGAACGATATACTTCTGTTGGAGCTGCTATCGACATGGGTGTTCACTTTCGTTCACCCTCTGATTTATTTGCTGCCGGCTTGTCGTTGCGAAACCTTGGCGTTCAGTTTAAAGGGTATTATATCGGCGAGGATGGACAGCACCGCGAACTTTTACCACTTGATTTACAGCTGGGTATTTCACAAAAGCTACAGCATGCCCCTTTTCGTTTTTCATTTACACTTCACCAGTTGAATAAATGGAATTTGTATTATACTGATAATAACTCAGGAATGGTGGATTACGAACGTACCGAAATGGTTCCTGAAATATCGGTTGTAGATATGGCTTTTCGCCATGCTATTATCGGAGTTGAATTTCTTCCGGGAAAAAACCTGTACCTGGCTGCATCGTACAACCACCGCCGACATCAGGAAATGGCCATGAACGGATTCAGAAGTATGGCCGGCTTTTCATTCGGAGGGGGAATCCGTATCAGCAAATTCCAGCTCGGATTCAGTACGAGTCAGTTCCAGGTGGGTAACTCAGCCTATCTGTTCTCAGTAAGCACATCGCTGAATGATTTTAAGCTCTGAATGAACTAATGAAGAAAATAATTGTTGCTATTGACGGGTATTCATCGTGTGGAAAGAGTACGATGGCCCGGCGTCTTGCACGCGAAGCAGGATATGTATATGTCGATACCGGTGCGATGTACCGGGCAGTTGCTTTATACTGCCTACGTAACGGATGGATTACTTCCGACGCAATGAAGGAAGAACAGATTTCGGATCATATCTCTTCTATTCGTCTGGAATTTAAGCTTCGTGGCGATGGTGGTGCCGATATCTGGCTGAATGGTGAAAATGTGGAAGCACAGATTCGTTCGCTGGAAGTTTCGGATGGTGCCAGCAGGGTTAGTACCCTGGGAGCAGTACGCAGGGAACTGGTCAGGCAGCAGCAGCTGATGGGCCTGGGAAAGGGAATTGTGATGGATGGCCGTGATATCGGTACCGTTGTTTTTCCGCAGGCCGAGCTGAAGGTTTTCCTTACTGCCAGTGCTGAAATCCGCGCACAACGCCGGTTGATCGAGCTTCAGTCGAAAGGCATAGAAGCGAGTTTCGAAGACGTGCTTGCCAATGTAAAGGAGCGCGACGAACGCGACGAGAACCGTGCCGAAAGTCCACTGCGCAAAGCCAGCGATGCCCATGTGATCGATAACACCGATCTTAGTCCCGACCAACAGCAGGAACTGTTGCGGGAGTTGTTTTTGAAAACAGTTGGTAACTGACCCCTTGCGGGCAGGTTGCCACGCATAACGATTACTACTGTGAATATTGAAATTGATAAAAAATCGGGTTTTTGCTTTGGAGTGGTAAATGCCATCAAAAAAGCGGAAGAAGAATTGGATAAAGGCGAGGTGCTGTACTGCCTTGGTGATATTGTGCACAATGGTCAGGAGGTTAAACGCCTGGAAGAAAAAGGGTTGATAACCATAGATCACGAAAAGTTTGCAAAGCTCCAAAACGTAAAAGTGTTATTGCGCGCTCATGGTGAACCCCCATCGACTTATGAAATTGCGCGCCAAAATAATATTACCCTGGTGGATGCTTCCTGTCCTGTGGTGCTGAAACTGCAGTCGCGCATCAAAACGGCTTATCAGAATGAAGGCCAACAAGATACCCAAATTGTGATTTACGGGGAACATGGCCATGCTGAGGTAAACGGACTAATGGGACAGACTGATGGTAAAGCAATTGTAATTGAAGATGAAAACGATTTGAGTCAGATTGACTTGTCGAAAAACGTACGCTTGTTTTCTCAGACCACCAAGTCGCTCGAAGGCTTTAATAAATTAATTACGAACATAGAGGCAAATATTCAGAACGATGCTAAATTAGAGGCATCCGACACAATTTGCCGTCAGGTTTCGAATAGAATACCAAATATTACTACCTTTGCACAGGAAAACGATATCATTGTTTTTGTAAGCGGCAAAAAAAGTTCGAACGGAAAGGTGTTGTACGAGCACAGTAAAAGCATCAATCCCAATACCTTTTTTGTGTCAGAAGCTGCCGATGTTCAGGCCCTGGAGCTTGACCTTACCAAAAAGATTGGTATCTGCGGAGCAACCTCCACACCCCGCTGGTTGATGGAAGAAGTTGCTCAGGCTATCGCAGCAAGGGTTAATTAAGGTATATACATATGGTACATGGAATCAGATGCATCGGACTTTTGACTTCCGGTGGTGATGCCCCTGGTATGAACGCGGCCATCCGGTCGGTTACCAGGGCGGCTATTTTTAATAATATCCGGGTGAAAGCAATTTACCGGGGTTACAAAGGCCTTATCACAGGCGAAATTAAAGAGTTTCAAACACAGAATGTGAGTAATATTATTCAGCAGGGCGGTACGATACTGAAGTCGGCCCGTTGTGCTGAATTTCGTACTCCGGAAGGAAGGCAGCTTGCTTACGAAAACCTTGTACGTGAAGAGATTGATGCACTGGTGGTTATTGGTGGTGATGGAACCTTTACCGGAGCACGGCTTTTCTCCCAGGAATATAACGTTCCTATTGTGGGGTTACCCGGTACTATTGACAATGATTTGTTTGGCACCGACAGTACCATAGGCTATGATACTGCTTTAAATACCATTATCGATGCAGTGGATAAGATTCGCGACACGGCCAGCTCGCACGAACGATTGTTTTTTATTGAAGTGATGGGGCGCGATGCCGGATTTCTTGCGCTGAACAGTGCTCTGGCATCCGGTGCTGAAGCGGCCATCATTCCCGAACGTGAAACCAAGGTCGATCAACTGGAAGAGTTGATACGCAATGGTTTTCGCAAATCAAAAAACAGCAGTATCGTGATTGTTTCGGAAAGTGAAGTTACCGGTGGAGCCAATGGGCTGGCCGAACGTATGCGTCGTGAGCATCCTGAATACGATGTGCGTGTTTCGATACTTGGACATATCCAGCGTGGCGGCTCACCTACGGCCTACGACCGCATTATTGCAAGTCGTATGGGTGTGGCAGCTATCGATGCGCTGATCGATGGCTTGCGTAATATTATGATTGGAATTGTAAATAATGAAATTGTACACGTTCCTCTGGCCAAAGCCATCAAGGATGATAAACCCGTGAATGAGCAATTGCTCGGGGTTTTACAAATACTTTCGATATAAAGAAAGACAGGTGGTCTTGTAATGAACTGTCCCCAAAAGGTTATACAAAAACTTTTTGGGGATAGTTCTTTTTTAGTTTGAGCCAGCCTCTTCTTATTAAACCTGTATGTCCCTTATCATTAATTGTATGCTCGTGTTCCCGTTGAAGGTGTTTTCTTCCAGGGTATAACAAATGTCGAGGGGCTTCATCGATTTCAGGTGGTCGTTGTAGCGGTGCATCCCGAAAGCTATACCATTCATCACATTTTCGGAACTCGAATCCACCAGTTCCAGTTTCAGATGTTCCTGCTCTTTGCCCACCAACCTGCTTGAACCGTAATCCATTACACCTTGTGTTGAAAATACGGGCTTCATATTTCCAGGGCCAAACGGACTGAACTGCTTCAGCACACTGAAAAATTTTGGTGTGATATCGCTGAAATTGATTTGAGCGTCGATATCGATTTGCGGCGACATTTGTTCTTCGGTGATGTGTTGGGAAACATATTCCTCGATACGGGAAGTAAACAGAGGAACCTTATCTTCGAGCATCGACAAACCGGCTGCATAGCGGTGCCCTCCAAAATTTTCGAGCAGGTCGCGGCAGGAATCAATAGCCTGGTACACATCGAAACCCGGTACCGAACGTGCAGAACCCGATGCCATCCCATTCGAAAAGGTAAGAACGATGGATGGTTTATGAAACTCCTCTGCCAGGCGTGAAGCCACGATTCCTATAACACCCTTGTGCCAGTCGGGCTTGTATACCACTATCGATTTGCGCACTTTGTATTCCTCGTTTGAAGCGATCAGGCGGATGGCTTCATCTGTAATGTTTTTATCGAGGTCCTTGCGGTCGTTGTTGTATTCGTTGATGGTTCCGCTTTTTTCTTTAGCAAAATGAACATCGTTCGACACCATCAGTTCAACAGCTTCGGAAGCCAGTTTCATACGGCCGGAAGCATTGATTCGGGGTCCGACTTTAAATACAATATCGCTAATGGAAATCTCCTTGTCGGCTAGTCCGCAAACGTCGAGAATACTCTTTACACCAATACTGGGATTGGTGTTGAGCTGTTTCAGTCCATAATAAGCAAGAATGCGGTTTTCACCTGTAATGGGAACAATATCAGAGGCGATGCTCAGAGCCAAAAGGTCGAGCAGCGGGATGAGTTCTGCAAACGAAATATTGTTGCGTATCGAAAATGCCTGAAGTAATTTAAATCCTACGCCACAACCCGAAAGATGCTTGTACGGATAGTGGCAGTCGGAACGCTTGGGATCGAGAACCGCCACCGCATTGGGAAGTTGAATATCGGGAGTATGATGATCGCAGATAATAAAATCGATGCCTGCTTCACTGGCATAATCAATTTTCTCTATTGCCTTGATGCCACAATCGAGGGCAACTACCAGTTTGCAGCCCTGTTGGGAGGCAAAATCAATACCCTGATACGAAATGCCGTAACCCTCGTTATAACGGTCGGGAATATAAAAATCCACATTGCTGTAGATTTTCTTTATAAATTTATAAACCAACGATACTGAGGTAGTTCCATCAACATCGTAGTCGCCGTAAATCAGAATTTTTTCATTTTCACTGATAGCTGCTGTAAGCCGTTCAACCGCTTTGTCCATATCGGCCATCAGAAAAGGATCGTGTAATGCTGCGAAATCGGGTCGGAAAAAGCTGCGCGCTTCCTCGAAGGTAGTTACACCCCTCTGCACTAGAAGCTGAGCCAGTATCGGACTTATATTTAAGGCAGCTGCCAGTTCCTTTTGTATTTCAATTTGCTGATTTGTAGGCTGTTTTACTATCCATTTGGGAGTCATTTTAAATGATTTTTTTAAAGTTGTAAAGGTAGTGTTTTTTTTTGATGCATCCAATAAGAAAATTCCTTATCTTTGCAGATGTGCATAAAACGCACTTTCTATTGTAAAGAATGGACAAACGTAGCCTACTTCTGAAATTTATTTCTTTCGATGTACTTGCAGCCCTCATCGTGTGGTTGTTGTTTATGGTGTTTCGAAAAACAGTGGTTGATACTCAGATTTTTCATAACGTGCGGATTTTTATCCCCAACTATGACTTTGTTTCAGGATTCATTTTTTTTCCACTGAGTTGTCTGTTTGTTCATTCCCTGTCCGGTTTTTACCGTCGTCCCGAGCGACAAACGAAAACGGTTGCTATTCTGACTACTTTTGTTTCCTCGCTCATAGTTTCCATCGTTATCTTTTTTGTGTTGATGATCGACGACATTGTGGTGTCCTACGAATATTACTATTATTCGCTGCTGGTTTTATTCGGATTGATGTTTTTTGTTACGCTCACTTTCCGCTTGTATCAGTATTTTAAAATTCGCAATGCTTTTCGTTCGAAGCGATGGACCATCAACACCCTGATTATCGGGACTGGTAAAAAGGCCCTTAAAATGGCGCAGGAAATTGAGCAAAATGCAGAGGAGTACACCCTGAAGGGGTTTATCCATGTCGATAATCAACCCAGTGAAGTGCCACGTGATCAGGTGATAGGTTATATGAACGGAATAGGTGATGTCATTAGTAAGTACGCGATTAAGGATGTGATTATTTCACTGGATACGACCGATGAGCATCAACTTTTCAGGATAATCAATGCTATGTACAGTTACGAAGTGGATATTCGTTTTACTCCCCGTTTGTACGAAATACTTACCGGAGGTTCGCGTATCCGGATGATGGGTACCAGTCCGTTGGTCAATATTACCAACCTGAATATGCCCGACTGGCAGTTCAGCATTAAGCGTTATTTTGATATTGTATTTTCGCTGATTCTGATGCTTCTTTCGGCTCCTGTGTTGGTTTATTTTATGATTAAAATTAAAGCTGACTCTCCCGGACCTGTTTTCTATCTTCAGGAAAGGGTAGGGTATTTGGGTAAGCCGTTTAAGATTATCAAATTCCGCACAATGTACGATGGTTCGGAAAACGGTGTGCCTCAGCTGAGTAGTGCAAATGACGATCGTATTACCCCCCTGGGACGAATGATGCGCAAGTACAGAATTGACGAATTGCCACAATTAATCAATATTTTAAAAGGAGACATGAGTGTGGTGGGACCACGTCCCGAACGTAAGTTTTTTATTGATCAGATTATTGAAGAAGCACCCTATTATTGCCTGTTGTATAAAATCAGACCTGGTCTGACTTCCTGGGGCCCCATCCGTATTGGTTATTCCGATACAATTGAAAAAATGATAGAACGATTGAATTACGATATTATATACCTCGACAATATGTCGCTGACGAACGATTTTAAAATTCTGGCGCAAACGGTCGAGATAGTTTTTAAAGGTAAGGGAGTTTGACGATTATGGAAAGTAGCGACTGGTATCTTAAAATGATTCAATGGCGGGAAAAGCACATCGGTCAGCGCCAGTTTGTTTTGATACTAAGTGTGGTTATTGGTTTTTTTGCATCAGTAGCTGCTAATTTGCTAAAAGGATTTATTCATTTTATTCAGGATTTTGTGGTGGCCAGTTCTTCGCGTTTCGAGTTGAATTACTGGTACCTGATTTTTCCCTCAGTGGGTATACTGTTGGCATCACTTTTTGTACGTTATATAGTAAAGGATGATATCAGTCATGGAGTTACACGCATTTTGTATGCAATTTCGCAGAGAAAAAGCATTCTTAAACTGCACAATACATGGTCGTCGCTGGTTGGTAGTTCGGTTACCATAGGTTTCGGCGGTTCGGTAGGAGCCGAGGCCCCGATTGTGCTTACCGGTTCGGCCATTGGTTCCAATCTCGGAAATTTCTTTAAACTGGATCAGAAAACACTAATGCTGCTGATCGGTTGTGGTGCGGCGGGTGCGATTGGTGGTATTTTTAAGGCTCCCATAGCTGGTTTGGTATTTACACTGGAAGTTCTGATGCTCGATATGACCATGGCTTCGGTGGTGCCTATTCTGCTGGCTTCGGTTACGGCTACCACCTTTACCTATATCTTTGCTGGTAGTGCTTTTATGTTTTCCTTCAATCATAACGATCCTTTTGTTGTGGAACGGATTCCTCAATTTATCATTTTGGGGATAGTGTGCGGACTGGTATCGCTGTATTTTACCAGGGGAATGATGAAAGCTGAAGGTTTTTTCAAACGGATTAAGAAACCGGTTTGGAAACTGGTGGCAGCAGGCTCTTTGTTAAGTTTGCTGATTTTTATTTTTCCACCTTTATATGGTGAAGGCTATAATACCATTGAGGCACTTATAAACGGTCATGCAGCCGATGTGATGAACAATAGTTTATTCCTTAATTTTGGCGATTCAGTTTGGGTGATGCTGGCCTACCTTGTTTTCATCATCCTGTTTAAATTACTTGCAACTGCAGCCACCAATGGTGCCGGAGGAGTAGGAGGGATATTTGCCCCCTCGTTATTTCTGGGAAGTATCACCGGTTTCGTGGTTGCCACGCTGATAAATTTGGCTGGTTTCGAGGCTTCCACCTCCAATTTTTCACTGGCAGGTATGTCGGGTGTGATGTCGGGTGTGATGCATGCACCGCTTACCGGTATTTTTTTAATTGCTGAACTTACCGGAAGTTACGGCTTATTTATGGCCCTGATGATTGTATCCACAGTGTCCTATCTTACAATCATCATTTTTGAGAAACACAGTTTGTATGCCATGCGACTGGCCGAGAAGGGCGAGCTGATTACGCACAATAAAGACAAGGCAGTACTCACCCTGATGAAGATGGATAATGTCATTGAGACTGATCTGCAGATACTTACTCCTGAGATGACGCTTGGAGAGTTGGTTAAGGTGATATCCAAATCAAGGCGCAATATTTTTCCGGTAGTAGAGTCAGCAACAGGTCGTTTGCAAGGAGTTGTTTTGCTCGATGAAGTCCGGAACATCATGTTCCGCCCTGAGTTATACAACCGGTTTACGGTACGCAAGCTGATGATTTCACCACCGGCCACCATTCAGCAGCATTTGCCCATGGAAAAGGTGATGCAGATTTTTGAGGATACAGGAGCCTGGAATCTGCCTGTGGTAGATCGGGAGATGCGGTATGTGGGTTATGTGTCCAAATCGAAGATTTTCAGTACGTATCGACATGTGTTGGTGCATTTCAGCGACGAATAGAAATCAAAAAAAATATGGAAGAAACAATAAAGATAAGCTACTCGGATGCAGTAGAAGAGCTGGATGCTATTTTAAAAGAACTTGAAAATAGTGATCAGGTTAATATGGATACAATAAGCTCCAGTGTCAAGCGGGCTGCATTCCTTATGGAAGTTTGCAGAAAGCAATTGCACGAGATGGAGATGGAATTACAGAAAATCGTAGAAGATTTATGATTATTTTATGAACAGAGTATAAATTCAATTAACAGTTGAAAGTGATTAAAAGTGACATTCCGACAAGGTTTGTCGCTTTTTTTTGTCTGTATAGAACTGGTTGCTTGAAAAATATTTTCGTTCTGATATCATCAGCTCTTGTTTTATAAAAAACAATCGTATATATTTGCGACCGTGAAATGCAAAATAGAATTAACTAACTTGAGGTTAAATTTAAACAAAACGGTAAATTTATGAGAAAACTAGCGTTTTTATTAGCCAGTCTTTTCCTTCTGGGAATAGGTATGGCGAATGCTCAGACACGTTCGGTCTCCGGAAAGGTCATTTCGGGTGACGATGGTGAACCTATTATCGGGGCTTCTGTGCTTGTTAAAGGGACAAATCAGGGAACAATTACACTGGCCGACGGAAGTTTTACACTTTCTGTGCCTTCCGGTGCCCGTACCCTTGTTGTTTCTTATGTAGGTATGAAATCGTCAGAAGTAGCTTTGAGCAGTGCATCGTTTTACAATGTCACACTTCAATCGGATGCCATCGGGATTGAAGAAGTCGTTGTAGTAGGTTATGGTACGCAGCTTAAACGCGACGTAACCAGTTCGATTTCCAAGGTAAAAGGTACTGAACTTGCCGACAAGGCAAGTCCTAGTTTTGTGCAGCAACTGGCAGGTAGAGCAGCCGGTGTGCAGATTACACAAAGTTCAGGAGACCTGGGAACTCCTCCCAATATTCGTATTCGTGGCGTTAATACTATTTCTTCGGGTTCGCAACCTCTTGTAGTAGTAAATGGTGTGCCTGTAACTTCAGGTAATATCGGAGGAACTTATACCAATAATAATCCCCTTGCCGACATCAACCCATCGGACATTGAGTCTATTGAGATTTTGAAAGATGGTGCTGCAACAGCTATTTATGGTTCAAGAGCATCGAACGGGGTAATTCTTGTCACAACCAAGAAAGGAGCAGCGCAAAAGACCAAAGTGTCATACGATGCATGGTTTGCAGCTTCACAGGCATCCAGTCTTTATAATTTGCTGAATGCCGAACAGTTTGTGGAAATTGCCAACGAGAAGAATGCCAATATCGGCTCAACCGCTAAAAATGCGGTGATGGACGCAGATGGAACCAACACCAATTGGAACGATTATGTTTTCCGCACAGGATTCCAGCAAAGCCACAATTTCTCGGTATCGGGCGGTTCCGACGAAACACAGTATTACCTGTCGGCAGGCTACAGCGATCAGGAAGGTATTGTAATTAATAATAGTTTTAGTCGTTACACCCTGAATGCCAGTGTGGACCAGAAATTGTTCAGCTGGATGAAAGCCGGTTTCTCTCTGAATGGTTCGTACCAAAACAACACAGGCCCGATTAAGGGAACCAACAGTTTGTCGGATAACATGTATGCCGTTACACGTATGTTACCTAACGTGAAAGTGTACAATGACACTCATCCGACCGGTTACAATATCGATGTTACAAGTCCTAAAAGTCTTGGTCGTGGTGCCAACCTTGTTCCTATCGACCTTACCGTTCCCAATATTGTTTGGGTGTTGAATACCAACGTTCAGAAAAACGAATCCTATCGTATTATGCCGACCGCTTTTGTGGAGCTGACGCCTGTTAAAGGTCTTGTCGTTAAATCGTTGGTTGGATCTGATATTTCTTTGCTGGATAATCTTTATGCCTGGTATCCTCAGAGTGGCGATGGTCAGGGATATAAAGGACTCATCAGCAATACACATTACACCCGTAAACGCTGGACGTTCCAGAATGTAGCAAACTATCGCACTACTCTTGCAGATGATCATAATCTTGATGTAACAGGGGTTGCCGAATGGTCGAATTACGTTTATAAATATGTAACAGCCGGTGCACAGGATATGTCGAGCTCTTTCTTTATGCCACATATTATTTCCAATACCTACAATACTCAATCGTCGGGTGGTGGATATACGCATAATGGTATTGCATCCTATCTGTTCCGTGTAAACTACAACTGGCAGAATAACGTATACCTCGGAGGATCGATTCGTCGCGATGGTTTATCAAAACTGCCGAAAGACAATCGCTGGGGTAATTTCTTCGGTGGTTCGGGTGCGGTTCGTTTGTCGGGCTTTGATTTCTGGTCTCCACTGAAAGAGTATATAAACGACTTTAAAGTACGTGCCAGTTATGCACAGGTAGGTAACGACGATATAGGTAACTTTACCTATCTTGATCAGTTCTCATCACAGTTGTATGGTTCGCAAACCGGTATATCCTATTATACTACAGGTAACCCGAATCTGCGTTGGGAAAAGCAAAATATCCTCGATTATGGATTTGATATGGCATTGTTCGACCGGGTGAATCTTTCGGTTGCCTTCTGGAAAAAAGTCAATACAGATATCGTTCTTGATGCGCCAACTCCTCCATCGCTGGGTATTCCCTGGAATGTAATCAGCCAGAATATCGGTTCGGTAGAAAACAATGGTCTCGAAGTTGAATTAAGTGGAACAGTAGTTAAAACGAAAGATTTCAGCTACAACGCATCACTCAATTTCTCAACTCAGCACAATAAGGTTACCAAGCTGATTTCCGATATGGTTTACGAACATTACATTATTCGTGAAGGAGAATCAATGCGTTCGTTGTACGGATACATCTATAAAGGTGTTAACATGGCCAATGGGTTCCCGATGTATGAAAAGAAGGACGGAACTATCATTCAGGGTAATCCAAACGACAGTAAATATTATGTTTACAATGAAGCTAACCCGGGAACTCTTGGTGCAGCCTCTTCCCTGTCGGCCGACGATAAAAAGATTCTTGGAAATACCATTCCAACCTGGTTTGGAGGATTCGATAATACCTTTAAATACAAGAATTTTGATTTGAACATATTCTTCCGATTCTCAGGAGGAAATCAAATTGCCAACGTTACCCGTCGCGACCTGTTAAATATGTATTTCCAAAACAATGGAGTTGAAATTCTGGATCGTTGGAAAAGCCCAACCGAACCCGGAAATGGTCAGGTGCCTATTATTCAGTATGGTAAAGGGAACTTCCTGAATCTGGAATCTGATGGTTCATCCCGTTGGGTTGAGGATGGCGACTTCCTGAAACTGCAGAATCTATCACTCGGTTATACATTGCCACAATCCATTACAAGAAAACTCACTCTTAGTCAGGTGCGTTGCTTTGTTCAGGCACAGAACCTCTTTACCATCACAGGTTACAGCGGTCTCGATCCGGAAGTGTATACACAGGCAATGGGTGTTGACTGGAATGGAAACCCACAGCAGACCAGTGTAACAGTAGGTTTGAATGTCGTGTTTTAATTAGTTAATATTTAATATCGAAGAGAATATGAAAAGAAATAAATTATATCTGATTGCAGGCGTCGGCTTGATAACAACGGCATTGTTTCTGGCGTCGTGCAACGATGAGGTGCTGAACCTGATGCCTAAGGATACGGTAGGTTACGAAGATGCGTTCAGTACTCCTGCTATGTGTGAATTATCTATGGTGGGCTGTTATGATGCAGCACAAAGTGGATACTATCCTGGTAATAATCAACGAAGAGGTTATCCATTCGGCGCTGCTTCGGTTGAACAGGGTGATATGCGTGGTGAAGATATGCTTAATGTGCAGGCGTTTTTTGCAATTACCTATGGTAGTACCTATGGCACTTCTTCTCCTAACGGACAGGCGCATTGGGAATGTACCTATCAGATGATCAATAAGATTAATATTTGTATCGAAGGTTTCCAGCTTGCTGCGACCAGGAATATAATTACAGCTGAACAAGCTAAAGCTTATGAGGCTGAAGCGAAATTCCTTCGTGCGCTGGGGTATCATGAGTTGTTGATTCATTTTGCCCGTCCGTATAAAGAAACGGCTGATGGTTCGCATCCGGGTGTACCTTTGAACCTTGTACCCATTAATTCAATCGAAAAAGTGGAAGCTGCAAAGAGTGCAGGACGTGCTACCGTAAAACAGGTTTATGATCAAATCCTTCTGGATCTCGAATATGCAGAAACCAACCTGCCAGCCACCAGAGCATCGAAAGCGTTAAGCATTTCACGTGCGACGAAAGGTGCAGCCATTGGTTTGAAAACCCGCATTTACCAGCACATGGGAGATCAGGCAAAAGTGATAACCGAAGCTGCTAAAATTGTGAATGCCTCTCAGGAAAGTCCGATAGGTGGTTACAAGTTGACTGCAGAACCCAATGGTCCGTTTATGGCGAACAGCAATAATACCGAGTCGATGTTTTCTATCGAGAATACTGAACTCGATAATGCTACTGTGAATGGTTCGCTTTCTCAGTTCTATTCAAGCGTTCGTTCGCTGGTTTGTATCAGTCCGATTATCTATAATGAAAAGCAATGGCTGGCAAACGATAAACGCCGTACTCAGCTGGTA
This sequence comes from Paludibacter sp., assembly GCA_034002585.1. GTDB lineage: Bacteria > Bacteroidota > Bacteroidia > Bacteroidales > Paludibacteraceae > Paludibacter. The sequence goes on along the minus strand of JAVFAG010000035.1, from coordinate 11,592 downwards.
CTATACAGTAATGCTTATTCAGCCCGTCACCTGTATTGGGTTGATAAATATAAAGCCAGAGAAAAAATGTCGGACTGGACACCAATTCTACGCTATGCAGAGGTGTTGCTCAACTACGCTGAGGCAGAAGCACGTCAGAATGGTAAAACACAGTTAGCTCTTGACTTATTAAATAAAGTTCGTAATCGTGCTGTCGACGCTGCTGATCAGTTTACACTGGCGAGTTTTGCTACTGCCGACGATTTAATTAAGGCGATCCTTATGGAACGACGGATTGAGCTTGTAGGTGAGGGTCGCCGTTGGGCTGATATCCACCGTCTGGCAAAGGATCCTAAGTTCTTTGTAGCCGGTAATGCAGGTGTTTCAGGTGTTCCGGCTAAGGTTGCAACCGGCAATGTTGCCGCCGATTCGTGGAAACCCGCAACTGGAACAGTTGATGCGGCCATCCTGAAAGTTGCTCCGTATGACTATAGTGATAAGCGCTATGTTTTCCCAATTCCGGATTCCGAAACTGCAACGAATCCCAAATTGAAAGAACAACAAAATCCGGGTTGGTAAACTGTTGAGTTAGTAAAGTAAATTTTTGTGCAGAGGCTGTCCTGAATGTATAGTTCAGGGCAGCCTCTGGTTCGTTTTTGAATCAGGAACATACTTTATACCAGTGCATCTGTAAGTTCAATCAGTGGAAAAGGAGAGGGCTTGTTGTTTATGTATAAAAATGAATAATTTATTAGGATTTAACATTTCACTTTTGAACACTATTCGCTCTGTAGTGATAGTGATGAATCTAAATTTGACAGAAAAACCTGCTTAAAAACATCTTTTTACTGCATATTAATCAAAAAAAATTTCAGAATTACGCTTTATGTGTTGTATTATTAGATTTTATTTTTACTTTTGCATTTCGTGAAAAGAAATTAACAATAAAAAGAAACTTGAAGTTAAACAAAAAATGGTAAATTTATGAGAAAACTAACGTTCTTGCTCGCCCTCTTTATAATGGGTGTGAGTGTAGTACTGGCTCAGACCACCTATTCCGGGAAAGTAGTTTCCGCGGAAGACGGAGAGCCAATTGTGGGGGCAACAGTGATGGTGAAAGGTACCACTACCGGTACAATTACCAATGCCGATGGTAACTTTTCAATAGCATTACCCGGAAGTAACCGTACACTGGTGATTACGTACGTAGGGATGAAATCGATGGATGTACAGGCTACCCAAAATATGGTAGTACGTCTGGAAGCAGACACAGAGGTTCTCGACGAAGTATTAGTGGTTGCCTATGGTACTTCAACTAAACAGTCGTTTACGGGTGCTGCTGCTACAGTTAAGGGTGAAAAACTGACTAAAGGTGAAACTTCGAACATTACTAAATCGCTTGAAGGAGCTATTGCTGGTGTACAGATTTCAAGCTCTACCGGTCAGCCTGGTTCATCGGCTGCTATCCGTATTCGTGGTTTGGGTTCTGTTTCGGCTAGTCAGGCTCCGCTTATTGTGGTGGATGGTGTGCCATACGAAGGTTCACTGAACACTATTGCTCCTCAGGATATTGAAACCCTGAACGTGTTGAAGGATGCTGCTGCTAACTCGATGTACGGTGCCCGTGGATCGAATGGTGTGATTCTTATCACTACCAAAAAAGGGGTAAAGGGTGAAACCAAAGTAAGTCTTGATGCCCGCGTAGGCGTAAACTCCCGCGCAGTTCCGGCTTACAATGTAATGACTGATCCGGGCGATTATTACGAAATGATGTTCGAAGCTACCCGCAACAGCCGCGTTGAAGGTGGTGACAGCTATTTCGATGCTGGCAACGATATAGCCAATAAGCTTATTTCGGATTACTTAGGTTACAACATATTCAAGGGCGTAGCCGATACCGAACTGATTAATCCATATACTGGTCAGCTGAATCCTAATGCAACAATCCGCAAGTGGAATGATAGCTGGTTGAATGACCCATTCCGCAATGGAGTTAAGCAGGAATATAACCTTACTGTACAGGGTGGTAATGATAAAACATCGGCTTATATGTCGGCTTTCTATCTGAACGACCAGGGTTATGTAATTAACTCCGACTTTAGTCGTTTGGGTGCCCGTGTAAAGATTGATCAAACCATCAACGACAATATTAAAGCGGGTATGAACGTTTCGTATGCTAAAACTACCAGCAATTCTCCTATTGCGTCTGAAGGTGGTACAGAGTATTCTAATATCTTCAACTTTTCACAGAATGCTGCACCGATTTATCCGATTTACAAATATGACCTTGCTACCGGTGAGAAGATTCTGGATGGCAAAGGTGTTCATATGTACGACTTTGGTTCGGTGAACTTTGCAAACGGAGCACCTGCCCGCAATACCCGTGCGTATGCCGGTGAACAAAATCCGATGTACAAACTCAGCTACGATAGTAATGAGTCGATCAACGACAATATCTCTTCGCGCGTTTATACTGAGATCAAGTTCCTGAAGGATTTCAAATTAACCTTGAATGCTGCTTACGACGTATTTAATACCGTAATTACCGACTTTACCAATCCATTGCAGGGTGATGGCAAGAACTACGGAGGTATAGGATACAAAACTTCGCAGCGTTACGAAGCCCTTAACCTTAACCAGTTGTTGAATTACAACAAGAAATTTGGTTTGCACGATGTTTCAGTACTGTTAGGTCACGAAAGTAAATCGGACAATGTATGGTTCCTTGAAGGTTCGAAAATGAATTATTATAACCCATACAACCCTGAATTTGCTAATGCAGGTTCAACTTCGGGTCTGACTTCTTACACTGCCGGTTATCGTCTGGAAGGTTATCTTTCACGTGCTGAATACAACTACGCTGACAAATATTATGTTTCGGGTAGCTTCCGTCGTGATGCTTCTTCGAAATTCCATCCCGATGTACGTTGGGGTAATTTCTGGTCGGTTGGTGGATCATGGCGTGTAAAGGAAGAAAGCTTCCTGAAGGACCTTGACCTGATTGACAATCTTAAAATCCGTTCAAGTTATGGTACTCAGGGTAACGACGGTATTTCCGGAACAACTTTGTACCTCGACCAGTACACGATGGTAAGTGATGGTACCAATGTATCTCCTACACTATCGTATCGTGCTGCTCCCGACCTGACCTGGGAAAAGTCGAATAACTTCAACGTGGGTATCGATTTGGGTCTTTTGGAACGCATCAATCTTACTGCCGATTTCTTTATCAAGGAAACCAAAGACATGATTTATCAGAAACCGTTGCCTTCGTCGGGTGGTACACCTACCTGGATTTGGGACAACCAGATTGACATGAAGAATACAGGGGTTGAAATTGAATTAGTCGTAGATCTTATCAAATCGCGTAACATTAAGTGGGATGTGGCTCTCAACCTGACAACCTATAAGAATGAACTGACTAAAGTTCCGGATGATAAAGATCCTGAAGGTTATATTGCTGGTGCTTATTGGCGTAAGGTGGGAGGTACTTTGTACGACTTTTATAACTATGAATATGCAGGCGTAGACCCAGCAACAGGTAAGTCAATGTGGTACAAAGACCAGGCTATTCTCGACGATCAGGGAGTTGCTACCGACGAATTCGAAAAAGTTACAACAACCAATTATGCAGAAGCAAAACGCTACGAAACCGGAAAATCAGCATTGCCAGATTTCTATGGCGGTATCTCAAGTAACCTTACTGCGTACGGATTTGACTTTAGTATTGCGACTGCCTTCCAACAGGGAGGATGGGTAAATGATGTTACATACACTCGTTTGATGAGTGGTGGTAATTTCGGTTCCAACTGGCACAAAGACATCTACAAACGCTGGACTCCAACCAACACAGATACTGATGTTCCCCGTGTTTCTACTTCCGATCAGAACGTAGCAGCAGGTTCGACCCGCTTCCTCACTGATGCTTCGTATTTCAATATCAAGAACATCACGTTGGGTTATACTTTGCCAAAACGCCTGCTGAATTCGTTGAAAATTGAATCGGTACGCTTGTATGCAACAGCCGACAACCTGTGGTTACTTACTGCTCGTCAGGGATTGGATACCCGTCAGTCGTTCAGTGGTACTACCTACGAAGGTAACTACTCGGCACTGCGTACCACTTCACTTGGTTTATCGGTTAAATTTTAATCATCACTTTTGAAAATAACAGAATATGAAAACAAATAAAATAATCACTTTACTGCTGGGAGTGGTGCTGTTGGGAACAGCGTGCTCCGACGAGTTCTTTGATGTGAAGACAACACAACGTCTGACTTCCGAAGATGCAGCACAAACAATGGAGGCCGATCCTTCCAAACTGGCAGGTTTCGTTGATGCTATTTACAACCTGATGGTTCAGTACGATTTGGTTTCGACCTCGCATGACTCGTTTGGTTACATGGCTATCCTGCATGCTGCCGATATGATGACTGAAGATATTATTATGTCAAAGTTATCGCACTTCCGTTTCGATTATGCGCATGACAACCGTGAATGGAACTACCGTCGTACCAATGTAATCTGGACGTATATGTACAGTATTGTTTCGGGAGCTAACAACGTTTTGGCTCTTACAAGTGCAGAAACCACTTCTCCTGAAATTAAAGCGTATCGCGGACAGGCACTTGCCTTGCGCGGAATGGCGTACTATTATCTGATTCAAATGTATCAGCATTTGTATCCGGTTGCATCTTCCGGTGAACTGAAAGGTGTACCTATGTATTATGCTGCTAACGAAGGTAAGGCTAATGTAACCAGCCGTGGAACTGTTAAAGGCGTACTCGATCAGATTGAAGCTGACCTTACTGCAGCTGTAGCAAGTCTGGAAGGATGGAGTCGTGCCAATAAGAATCAGGTTGATTATTACGTAGCCAATGGTTTACTTGCACGTTATTACCTGTTGACTGAACAATGGTCGAAAGCTGAAGCTGCTGCAAAAATTGCTCAGACTCAGGCTCCGATTATGGCTGCCGCAGACACTAAAAAAGGTTTTATGTCGATCAATGAAAATGAAGTAATGTGGGGTTACGACCACAATACGGAAACTACTACTATTTATGCTTCGTTCTTTTCGCATATTTCAAATCTTACTGCAGGTTATGCAGGGCTGGATTATGCACCACGTTTGATCGATAAACGTCTCTACGAATCTATTCCTGCTACCGACATACGTAAACAATGGTTCCAGAATCCTCAGGGTACTTTGGTAGTGACTGAAAATGTGGATGCAGATGCAACCACCTGGAAATTACCATATGCAAACCTGAAGTTTGGTTCAGATGGTAACTTTACACAGGACTACACCTACATGCGTGGTTCGGAAATGGTACTGATTGAAGCTGAAGCTCTGGCTCGTCAGAACAAAGGCGGTGATGCTGCTACTGCATTGAAAAAACTGCAGGACAAACGCGATCCATCATGGAACAAAGCAACGGTTACTGTTGATGATATCTGGATGCTGCGTCGTGTTGAACTTTGGGGTGAAGGCGCAAGCTATTTCGACCTGAAACGTCTCAATAAAGGAATCGACCGTACTTATGCCGGATCTAACCACGAGGGTTCAAACAAAGTGGTTGTTCCTGCCGGTGACAAGCGTTGGGTGTACAAAATCCCACAGGGTGAAATCCAGGAGAATGTTGATATCAGCGAAGAAGATAACAATGAATAAATTACCTTTTTGCCGACCTGTGTAAAAACAGGTTGGCAGAAAACTAAAAAATTGAAGTTATGAAGAAAAATATAATGAAAATTTTCGCCTCTCTGTTCGTTGTTGCTTTTGCTGTAACAGCCTGTACGGAGGAAGAAATTCTGAAATCGGACTACGATTATGTTCCGGTTCCCGAACAATTGCCCACTGTAACTGCTACTTTGGGTGAAGTAACCGGCGCTTCAGCCATGATGACAGGTGCCATCACTTTTAATGGTGATACCACTTATTTCGAAAAAGGATTTGTGTGTGCCACTGATGTGGATTTTAAAACAGGTGTGGTATCTAAAAAAGTTGCCGGACCTCAGTACTCAGGTACAGTGGATGGATTAAAAGAGCTGACAAATTATTATGGCCGTGCGTATGTAATCACCAAAAATGGTATTGCTTACAGTTCGGTTGTAACCTTCTCGACCCCAATGCTTCGTAATCCTCTTACCGATTTCTTCGGAAGCTATGTTCAGAGTGATTACCTGTATGCCGACGAAAAACTGGAAGCTGCTTACGGTGGTGTTCAGTTCGTTGAAATACCCGGAAATATTAAACAATTGAAAGTAGTTAATTTCTGGGATGGTGGTCAGGAAATTATTATGGACTTCGATCTTCCTAACAAGAAAGTATCGATTGCCAATACTCAGGTGATTTACAAACATGCTACGTATGGTGATACTAAAGCATTGCCATACAACGGTACAGCACTTGGCAATACTCCTCTTACAGGTACTATACTGGCCGACGGAACCATCCGTATGGATTCATGGGCAGCTGCTGTAAGCGCAGGTACATTTGGTCGTTATAAATACTCAACACTGGTACCAGCTACTAATTCAATTGCAGGTGTTTATACCGAGGTGGACTACAAAGCTGATGGTACTGTAGAAGCTACTTATAAGGATGCTATCGTGATTGCTCCGGTTGCAGGTGATCTTTCAAAAATAACCATCAAGAACTTCTGGGATGGCGGTGGACATGTGATCGAAGCAGTTATGAATTTTGCTGCAGGTACCTTTACCATTGCTCCGCAGATTATTTATAAAGATGCTACCTATGGTGATTGTCGTATTTATCCATACAACGTGAGTGCAAATACGGTTGATAAATCGGGTGCGGCTACACAGGGCACTATTAAAGCGGGTGTTCTTGAAGTGGGAAGCTGGGCTGCAACTGTAGAGGCTGGTACTTTCGGTAAATACTCAAAATCGACACTTACCAAAGGTTCTGCTGCTGCTATCCGCACAAGTGTGCCTCCGGTATCAGTTAATGTCAGCGATGTAAAACCCATGCAGTTCAAATCTGTTACTTTACAGAAATAAACCTGTATCGGGAAAGTATAAATAAAAAGGAGGCTCTTTGGGGCCTCCTTTTTAGGATTATGATAGTTTTTACCTGTTGGTTTAATCTTAAAAACAACTAATTTACGTATGAAACATTTCTTATCTTTTGTGTTGCTGGTACTCACTCTGCCAGTAGTAGCTGAACGTATTCCACTTCAGCAGTTTAAATTAGAAAACGGTCTGACTGTTTACCTTTGGGAAGATAAAAATCAACCTGATGTTACCGGTCGTGTGGTGGTGCGGGCAGGATCCATTGATGAACCTGAAGAATATACAGGACTGGCACATTACCTTGAACATGTATTATTTAAGGGAACCGAAAAAATCGGAGCCCTTGATTGGGAAAAAGAAAAACCACTTTACGAACAAATCATCAAACTCTACGATGAATTTGCCGAAGAGAAAGATCCCATAAAGCGTGATACGCTGACAGCCCGGATTAACCGATTGTCACTCGAAGCAGCTAAGCTGTCGGTTACCAGCGATTTCTCCAACCTGATTGAAGGAATGGGTGGTGAAAACCTGAATGCGGGCACCAGTTACGATGTTACCATGTATTACAATAATTTTCCTGCTTTCCAAATGGAGAAATGGCTCGAAGTGAATTCGGAACGACTTATGAAGCCGGTTTTTCGTGCTTTCCAGGCTGAACTGGAAAATGTTTTTGAAGAATACAATATGTACCAGGATAACCGTAACACGCATGTAAGTCAGTTTCTGTATTCGAATTTGTATCCCACTCATCCTTACGGACGCGATATCATCGGAAATCCGGAACATCTTAAAAATCCACGCCTGAGTAAGTTGATCGAGTTTTATTCCACCTGGTATGTGCCCTCCAATATGGCTCTTGTACTGGTAGGAAATTTTAATTCGGAACAGGTTATTCCTATGGTAAAGGAAAAATTCGGACGATTGGTGGATAAGCCGGTTCCGGAACGTAAGAAGCATCAGCCTGCCGATTTTTCCAAAAAGACCAGAGTAAGTGCTAAACTTTCCTATTCGCCTCAGGTAATATGGGGATACCAGGGAGTGCCGAAAGGTCATAAAGATGAACTGGCACTGGATATTTGTACCCAAATACTTTCCAACTCCATGCAAACCGGTTTGTTGGATAAACTTTCACTCGATGGCGATATTTCAGGTGCTGTTGCAATGAACGATACCCGTCGCGATGATGGCCGACTGCTGCTCATGGCTGTTCCCTACTACGATATCAGTCAGCGGATGTACAGTTCGGATAAAGCTACCGAAGCAGTAATCCTCAAGGAAGTGGACAAGCTGAAGAACGGAGAAATTGAAGATTGGTTGATTCAATCAATTAAGGATAATTTATTACAACAATATAAGCTGATTCTGGAACGTCCGGCATCGAAAGTGGAGGTGCTCACCGAACTTTTTGCCTACAATCTTCCCAACGATGAATTTTTTGGGATGACCGAACGAATTAAAGCCATCAGCAAGGAAGATATTCAGCGCATTGCAAAGCAGTATTTCTCCGGAAACAATATTACTATATCCATTCAGGAAGGAAAACCGAAGAAAAACAAGCTCAAGAAGCCCAATATAAAACCCTTAGATCCTCCAAAGGGTCAGACAACTGAATATGCGAAGTGGATTCATAATTTGCCTGTAAATCCTGTGGCCGAAGTGTACAACGATTTCAACTCGGTAAAAACTATTCCCCTGTATTCTAACATACCTATGTATTACACGCAAAATACACAGAATGATGTATTTACGCTGACAATTAAATACGGAGTAGGAACACATAAAATGCCAAAGTTAAAATATGCAGTAGGTTTGATGAACTCAGCCGGGATTATGCCTTCGAGTGATGCTCAATCCGTACGTAAGGAGTTTAGTCAGCTGAATGTGCGCAGTTCGTATTCGGCCGACGAAAATTATTTCTATATTAACATGATAGGCGATGAGAAAAATTTGTTGGAAGCCTGTAAACTGATGACCCGCCAGACTTTATTGCCAAAGCTTGACGAAAAGCAGCTCGATCGGGTGAAAGGTTCCGAAATTTCGTATCGTATCAGCATCGAACCCAACGATATCAATACTCAATCGGATGCTTTGCTTAGTTATGTGATGTATAAGGATAAATCGGAATACATCGATCGTCCGAAACTGGAAGAGGTGTATTTTTCGAAAATCAGTGAGCTGACGGGTGAAATTATCCGTGCTTCTGACTATGAAGTGGAAGTGCACTATGTGGGTGCCCGTGACGCAAAAGAGGTGGCTACAATCTTAAAAGAAAATCTTCCTTTTAAAGAAGAAGTGAAAAAGTCGGAATCGCCAGTGGTACAGGATCGTATCACCTATGAGAAACCTTCGATTCATTTCCTCCGTAATTCGGACGCACAGCAGGTGCAACTGTACTTCTATCTGAATGGAAGCGAGTTTAAACCAGAGGATCAGGTGATGTACGATGCCTTCTATCAGTATTTTAGTGGTGGATTCAATGGGCTGGTAATGAATGAAATACGTGAAAATAACTCCATGGCGTATACCGCTTACGGAGCGTTGATAACGCCTCCTGTTCCTGATAAAAAAGCGTATTTTATGGGCTTTGTGGGAACTCAGGGCGATAAAGCAGCCGATGCAATTGATTTGTATATGAAGTTGCTCAAGGACATGCCCCTGTTCCCCGAACGAATCACCAATGTAAAGACGTATCTGAAGCAATCGTACTTAACTGATAAACCGTCCTTCCGTTCACGCAGTCAGCAGTTTAACCGCTGGAGAATGAAGGGTTATACCGATGATCCGGCTAAAGTGAATATGCAAAAGGTGGAAAACCTGACTTTCGATCAGATTGTTGAGTTTTACAACCGTGAGATAAAAGGAAAGCCCATCACTATTTTAATGACGGGCGATCCGAAGATGATTAATCTGAAACAGATTGAAGCAAATCATGGCAAGATAACGAACGTGAGTCCATCGAGCCTGTTTACCAAACTTGATTAAAGGATTTCATAAAAAACGCGCGCCGGATAACTGACGCGCGTTTTTTTTAAGATAACTTATTGATGAGTTTAAAAAAGTCGTTTCCTTTGTCATCCACCAGGATGAAAGCCGGGAAATCTTCCACTTCAATTTTCCAGATGGCTTCCATGCCTAATTCAGGATAGGCGAGGCATTCCACTTTTTTGATGCTCTGTTCGGCAAGGATAGCAGCCGGACCACCAATGGAGCCGAGGTAGAATCCGCCATGTTTATGACAAGCCTCGGTCACCTGCACGCTGCGGTTGCCCTTGGCAATCATAACCATACTGCCACCATGCGATTGAAGCAAGTCAACATAGGAATCCATGCGGCCGGCAGTGGTAGGTCCAAATGAACCTGACGCCATACCTTTCGGGGTTTTGGCCGGACCTGCATAGTAAATAGGATGATCTTTTACGTACTGAGGTAATTCCTGGCCGGCATCGAGCAGTTCTTTTAGTTTGGCATGTGCAATATCGCGGCCCACAACGATAGTTCCTGTTAATGACAAACGGGTGGATACCGGATATTGACTCAGTGTTGCCAGAATATCCTTCATAGGCTGGTTGAGATCGATTTTCACTACCTTGCCTTCGGTTGCTTTGCGGTATTCTTCCGGAATATACTGACCCGGATTATCTTCCAGCTTTTCAATCCAGATTCCTTTTTTATTGATTTTTGTCTTGATGTTGCGGTCGGCCGAGCACGAAACAGCCATTCCCACAAAGCAGGAAGCACCATGGCGGGGCAAACGCACGATACGAATATCATGGGCAAAGTATTTTCCACCAAACTGTGCACCCATGCCAAATTCCTGAGTTGCTTTAAGAATCTTCTGTTCCATTTCCACATCGCGGAAAGCCTGTCCCAGCGCATTTCCTTCGGTGGGCAGCGAGTCGTAATATTTTGTTGCCGCAAGTTTCACCGTTTTCAGATTGGCGTCGGCAGATGTACCACCGATAACAAAGGCCAGGTGGTAAGGAGGACAGGCAGCAGTACCAAGGGTTTTCATTTTTTCGGTAAGAAATTTCTCCAGCGAAACCGGATTCAGCAAGGCTTTTGTTTCCTGGAAGAGATAAGTCTTGTTCGAAGAACCACCGCCTTTGGCGATAAACAGAAACTTATATTCATCGCCGTGCGAAGCCATTAAATCGAGCTGTGCAGGAAGGTTGGTGCCGGTATTCACCTCATCGTACATATTCAGAGCAGCATTCATTGAGTAACGCAGGTTTTCTTCCTGATAGGTCTCATAGATACCTTTCGATAGCGCTTCCTCATCGCTTCCATCCGTAAACACCAGATTCCCTTTTTTTGCATACACCGTAGCTGTACCGGTATCCTGGCAAAAAGGCAGCACCCCTTTGGCCGCAATTTCAGCATTGCGCAGCATGGTCACTGCCACAAATTTATCGTTTTCGCTCGCTTCGGGGTCGTTCAGAATAGCAGCCACCTGTTTCTGGTGCTCAGGTCGCAGTAAAAAGGAACAGTCGCGCATGGCAGTACGGGCCATTTTAGTGATACCTTCCGCTTCTACCTTAAGCACTTCCTGGCCGTCGAAGTGAGCCACCTGAACGT
>JAVFAG010000034.1:15260-30232 GCA_034002585.1 Paludibacter sp. | reverse complement strand
ATTAGTTGTACACCATGAAACGAATCATTACACTTATTACGGGCTTAGCGTTCTTTACGCTCACTGTTGTCTCTAAACCGGTTTCGGTCGAAATTGCAAAACAAGTTGGAAAATCCTTCATGAATCAATCGGTGATTGCCGGTTTCTCTGGAAAACTAAAAATGAAGCAGGCACCGGATGAACTTAAACTGGTTTATACCGGCGATACACTTGTTTATACACCTTCTGTATCAAATGCAACGAACGAAACGTATTCTTATCCATCCTATTATGTTTTTTCAACAACTAACGACGATTTACAGCATTTTGCGTACGAAGTTAAGAATATAAAACTGTGCGATTTGCAGGGTAGGGAAGTGATTAATATACCGGAAAGCCACATTGAAGGCAAGATAAGTCTGCCACTCAACAAGGTGGCAGATGGAGTGTATTACGTTCAGATTCATATAGATAATGGAATGTTGACCCAAAAAATAATAGTAAAACGATAAGTTGTGCTGAGGTAGCACACGTAGATTTCAGGATGGTTAGAGCGCTAACCAATTAACGATACTTCATTATAAACAAAACATCATTATGTTATGAAAAAACTATTCTTCACCTTGATGTTGTTGTGGACGAGCATACTAGTCAATGCTCAGACAGCAACTCCACCTGCTGCCGGTGATGGTTCCTCCGGGAACCCCTATCAGATTGCCACGGCAGAGAACTTGTACTGGATTACTGCGAACAATGCAGTAGTTCCTTCGCCCACTCAGCAACAGCGATTGGAGAAATTCTACATTCAGACTGCCGATATTGATATGACGGGTATTCCGTGGACCCCAATTGGTATTTTGATCGATGGTTTTAATTTTTCTGGTAATTATAATGGTCAGGGATACAGCATTAGCTCACTAAATGTTGAATTTCCGTTGGATAACCAAATCGGAATGTTTGGTTCCTGCCAGGGTGCGACCCTGCAAAATGTAAAGCTTGTGAATCCATATGTGGAAGGCACCAACAACGTAGGGGCACTGATAGGAGTATCGGAAGGCTGTTCGGTTACCAATTGTAATGTCGAGGGAGGAAGTGTTTTAGGCACAGGTTCGTCTGTTGGCGGTTTAATTGGAAACGCCCTTCGAACATCAATAACACTTACACCAACTTCAGTATCAGGATGTAATGTAAGTATAAATGTAACAGGAGGTGCCAGTGCTAGCTATATAGGTGGTTTAATCGGAAGTTCTTCGTACACAACACTACAGCGCAGTTTTGCCAACAATGTTGTAAATACGGTTGGGGCGCAGTATGTCGGCGGATTAATTGGATACTGTTCCAACAACACCATTAGTAAGTGTTACAGTACAGGTGGCAGTTGGGTTGATAGGTTATAATTCGGGAACTGCCTCTACCGTTACCAATAGTTTTTGGGATACGAGCACTTCACTTTGGCTGACTTCGGCCGGTGGAACAGGGCTAACCACCGAACAGATGAAAATGCTTTCCACTTTTACTTCTGCAGGTTGGAATGCATTAACTACCTGGGATCGAGATGGAGCCACCAACAATGGCTACCTTCATTTTATGATTCCACCAATAGCTGTAGCACCTGCTGGAGACGGAACTTCAGGAAATCCCTATCAGATAAGTAATTTGAATGAATTGTACTGGATAAGTCAGAATTCAGCATCGTGGAATAAATATTTTGTACAAACAGCGAATATTGATGCCCATCAATCCGGGGCGTTGGAAAATGGCTGGGTGCCGATAGGAGCTGATTCACCTTATTTCAGCGGTAAATACAATGGGGCTGGATATACGATTGATAAGTTGTTCTCTAATCCATTATCGATGGATTATGTTGGTTTCTTTGGTGTATGTTACGGTGTTGATTTAAAAAATATCGGACTTACGAATATTACGATTGCCAACGGAGGCGTTTTTACAACTGGAGCTTTGGTAGGTCATTTGGGGTCCTCTTCGCGTGTTTTTTCGTGTTATTCAACCGGTTCTGTAACTTCTTCTTCCAGTTCAGTTGGAGGATTGGTAGGCGGAAGTAATAATTCAAAAATCATCAACTCATTCAGCAGGTGTACTGTGCAGGGAACGAATCAGGTAGGAGGAATACTCGGGTTGAACAGCACCTCAGCATTGCTTAAAAACTGTTATTCCACAGGTGCTGTTACAGGTTCATCGAACTACGGAGGCCTTGTAGGAGCAAATTCATCGACTGTCACCAATTGTTACTGGGATACCGAAAGCTCCGGAAATGCTACATCTGCTGCCGGTACCGGGGTTACTACCGCCCAGTTGAAAAGCGAAGCAAGTTTACTTTCCTGGGGATGGAACTTAGTAGTGCTTTGGGATGTAGATGCTGCATTTAACGATGGATATCCTGGGCTGGGAGTGGCGCCGGAAGTGCCGGTATCATCAACTCCTGCTTCAGTGTCAGGTAAATATCAGTTATCAACGCTTTCACATCTGCTTTGGATTACAGAAAGCACTTCAAGATGGGCTTCTGATTTTTTGCAAACTGCTGATATCGATGCCAGTGCTACGGCAGTGTTGAACGATGGAGATGGTTGGTTGCCAATAGGTAATGGTAGCACCAACTTTACAGGCAGTTACGAAGGGCAGAGGTATAAAATTGATGGATTGTATTTAAACCGCAGTGATAATTACAATGGATTGTTTGGGTATGCATCGGGCTCATCCAAATATTTACAGGGAATTAACATTGAAAATGCTCAAATTAAGGGTAATACTGGAACAGGAGCAATTCTTGGGTATTCAAGTGCTAAAAGGCTAACTCAATGTTCTTCACATGGCCATATTCGGGGAAGTAGTTATGTTGGAGGAATGGTTGGTGATGCATCAGGGATGATCATGAATTATTGTCAGTCATCAGGAAGTGTTACGGGAGGAAGTTACGTAGGCGGTTTGGTTGGAAATATTTCAAATTCGACCTATTTAAATCATTCTGCTTCCGTTGCATCCATAAATGGCAGTAGTTATGTAGGCGGTATCATTGGAATGACAAATTATACCAATTGCTACATTTACAGGTGTTATGCAGCCGGTTCAATGAACATCGGTGGGGGATTAATCGGGACAAACTATGGCGGCTCACCATCAGTTAAATTCAGTTTTTGGGATACTGAGGCTTCCGGTCGTTCTACCTCTCAGGGGGGTGGCACGGGGGCAACTACAGCTCAGATGAAGACTGCCTCTACCTATCAGAATGCCGGATGGAATTTCGGACATTTGTGGGACTTCTCGGAAAACTTTAACGGATATCCGGCGTTGACCTATCTTCCCTGGATTACGCCGGTAGCAGTTCAGCCTGAAGGGGATGGAACGCTTGAATCACCCTATCTGATAACTTCACTCAATGAATTGTATTGGATACCCAGCGGAACAACAGCTTATTTCAGACAGACGGCCAATATTAATGCGTCGGAAACAGCTTTGTGGAATTCCGGAGCCGGATGGTCACCCAAAGCTACTTTTGGTGGGCAGTACGATGGACAAAATTATACACTCGACAATTTGTATATATATCAAACTGCAACGGATTATCTTGGGCTCTTTAATACTCTTTCCTATGGTTCTGTTGTAAAAAACACTCACCTGAGGACACTTTCTGTTGCAGGAAGAAATTACATCGGGGGCATAGCAGCAAAATCGACTGCAGGAGCGACACTCACCTATATTGATAACTGTTCGGTAACGGGTTGTATATCAGCTGGAACTACGGTAGACGGACAATCTGTTGGAGGTTTTGTTGGTCAGTCAAATAGTATTAACTATACGAATTCGTATGCTGATCTCAATATCTATGCGTTGTTATATGTTGGAGGAATTGCCGGAGACGCGTATGGCGGTAATCTTTCTCGTTGTTTTATGAAAGGATATATCAACGGACAACATTCACTTGGAGGATTGGTAGGTAGAGCGCAATCAGGAAATGCGAGAGGCGTACAACTGGAGAATTGCTACAACAGAGCATCTATCTATGGTACTCAAACACCCAAAGGAGGTCTGGTGGGAATCATGTATGCTTATAGTAATTTAATGAAAATTACCAATTCGTATAGTACAGGGTCTGTAAACACCTCCGGGGGTGCAATAATCGGCGACTATCAATCGGGTGTAACAGCTACTAACACCTTCTTCGATGCGAATACAGCCGGAACATCGTCAGGGTATTTAGGAACTGCAAAAACCACTACCCAAATGAAAACGTTATCAACCTACACCGGTTGGGACTTTGTAAACGAAACCGCCAATGGTACCAACGACTATTGGAAAATTGACCTTAACAACAACGATGGCTATCCGTGGCTCACCTGGCAGGAATTACCGCTCCATTGGGTGGGAGGTACTTCGGCGAGTTGGTCGGAAGCTTCCAACTGGGATGGGGCTGAATTGCCTGTTGCAGCATCGAATGTGAAGATTGTGGATGGTGATAATGATCCTGTTATCAATTCGGCCATTGAGGTGAATGATCTTACGATAACAAGCGGTCAACTGAAAGTGGGCTACAATGGAGCACTGACTGTAAACGGTGATTTTACTTCCATCGACGATGGATTACTGGTTGAATCGACTGCTACCGGTACGGGAACTGTAATCACCAATGGAGCAGTTTCCGGAAAATCAATTGTACAGCAATATTTGCT
This sequence comes from Paludibacter sp., assembly GCA_034002585.1. Taxonomy (GTDB): domain Bacteria; phylum Bacteroidota; class Bacteroidia; order Bacteroidales; family Paludibacteraceae; genus Paludibacter. The sequence continues at coordinate 25,568 of JAVFAG010000034.1, read as the reverse complement.
TGGCAAACAAGGTGCTTCACAGCGCGAGTGGTGGTACATATCATCACCTGTAAGTGGTGCGCTGAGTGGTGTATTCAATCCGGCTGGTGGAGTGAATAAGTTTGGGTCATATACCGAATCATCGGCCAGCTATCCTCAGATTACCACAAACGATGCGCAACTTTTCACCGGAAAAGGGTATGTAGTTAAAATAAACGACACCGACAAAGCCTATGACTTCAATGGTACACTGCATTCAGGTGATTACGAATTTACACCGTTGCGTACCGGAACAACGGCTCCCAAAAGGGGCTTCAATCTCATGGGAAATCCGTATCCTTCGTATCTGAACTGGGATCTGGTAATTGCCGACCCGGCTACTTCGAATATGCGAAATGCTCTTTGGTTCCGTACCTATCACAACAATGCAATGTCTTTTCACACTTATGCAGATGGCGATGGAGTGCCTGAAATAACATCTTCATTGATTGCTCCGATGCAGGCATTCTGGGTAAAGGTGCACGCCGATGGGAGTAATGGCGTGCTGAGTTTGAAAAATTTGTATCGTGCTCATTTTAGTGAAGGTGCTAATCCACTGAAGGTAAAAGCAGAAGTCCATCGTCAGCGATTAAGGCTGGTGGTTTCAAATGGTGAGCATAGCGATGAACTACTCATTACAGGAAAAACAAAAGCCAGTAATGAGCTGGATGTTTTCGATATAGAAAAAATGTCGAATGATAATCCTTCAATTCCGGAAATCTATTCGATTGTGGATGGTCAGGAGCTGGTTATTAATGCAATGAATCAACTAAGTGATGGTTTAAAGATTGAATTAGGCTTCAGGCCGGGCAGAGAAGGAAACTTCACGCTGAAATTGTCTCAACTTGAGAATATCACCCAAAAGATTTTCCTGTTCGACAAGCACTTAAATCGTTCAATAGAATTGACTGCTGGTGCGGAATACACTTTTGCTTCGGATGCACAATTCACCCATCAACGGTTTAGTCTTGAATTCAGGATTCCTGATGCTAATACAGCTATCGAAGAGACAAATCATCCGGTGTTCGTGTATGTCAATTTGAACCGACAGCTGGTGGTGCATGCTCAACTTGAAGACGATATTCAGGTTTACAATTTGGCCGGACAGCTACTGCTTCAACTAAAAGCCGAAGGTTCAGATCCGGTTCTTACTCAAGCTCTTAATGGAGGCGTATACCTTGTAAAGGTCGCCGGTCAACTTCAAAAAGTAGTAATCAACTAAACTAAGTACGCCATGACGACACAGGAACGATATGAAGAACCGGCAATTGAACGAATTTGCCTGGATAATGACATTGCACTGCAGTTGCAGTCGGATGCTAACCCTATGGATGAACCTAATTGGGTGGAAAATACTCTTCAACCATTACATATATTTTGCTGCTAGTTACATTTAGTGATTTTGGTTAAATTTTCAAGGCACGGTCAGCGCTTTATTGTTTACCTTTGATGCAAATTTTAAATTGAATTCCAAGATGAAACGAAGCTATCTGACTGTGCTTTGCATGTTTTTAGGAGTGGTAGGGGTATCCGCAGCACGAAAAACAGTGAAAACTCCTGCTAATTATCCGGTTTTTTCTCAGTTTTCCTATACAGGTAACGATCGGTTATATGTCGACCATCCCCTGAAAGCTGACGAGTTTTATTCTCCCATTCTCCAGGGCTGCTATCCCGATCCATCGATTTGTAAACGGGGAGCAGATTATTTCATGGTTGTGTCTTCTTTTTCAATGTTTCCGGGAGTGCCCATTTTTCACTCAACCGATCTGGTGAATTGGAAGCAGATTGGTCATGTGCTCGATCGGAAATCGCAGTTAAAAGTGACTGAAGCAGGCGTTTCCGAAGGTATTTATGCTCCTGTGATTCGTTATAATCCTCATAATGAGACTTTTTACATGATTACTACCCAGTTTGCGTCCGGGATTGGGAATATGGTGGTAAAAACCAACGATCCGTTTAAGGGGTGGAGCGACCCTGTTCAGCTGAATTTTGAGGGCATCGATCCGTCGCTTTTTTTCGATGAAGATGGAAAAGCATATGTGGTACACAACGACGCTCCTGAAAAGGCACTCTACGACGGTCACAGGGTAATAAAAGTGTGGGAATACGATGTGGTGGCCGATCAGGTGGTGGCAGGGAGCGATCGCCTCATTGTGGATGGGGGAGTGGATATCAGTCAGCAGCCCATTTGGATTGAAGCTCCGCATATCTACAAACGCTACGGTCGTTATTACCTGATGTGTGCCGAAGGAGGTACTGCCGATTTGCACAGTGAAGTGATTTTTACATCGGATTCTCCCATGGGCCCTTATTTACCAGCACCCTCCAATCCGATTCTTACGCAAAGGTACCTGCGTGAGACTCGTCCACATAAAGTGGAATGGGCCGGACATGCCGACCTCGTGGAAGGACCTGATGGAAAGCTTTACGGTGTTTTCCTGGCTATACGACCCAATTCTCATGATCGGGTAAATACGGGACGCGAGACTTTTATTCTACCGGTTGACTGGTCGGGCAGGTATCCGGTGTTTCAGAATGGCCTGATTCCTTTGAAGCCTGTTATTAAACTTCCTGCTGGTGTGGAAAATAAAACCGGTCGCGGAGGATTTTTCCCAAATGGAAACTTCACTTACCAGGAAGATTTCAACTCGCAACAGTTGGATTATCGATGGATAGCCATGCGGGGCCCGCGCGAGGATTTTATTGGCATTTCAGATAAAGGCTTGTTAATTAAATCGTTTAACCAGAATATTAAAGCAAAACTTCCAATTTCGGCTTTGTTTCATCGTCAACAGCATACCAATTTCGAAGCACAGGTAACAATGCACTATCAGCCTGCGTCGCCCGGCGATTTGGCCGGACTGGTCTGTTTTCAGAATGAGACGTACAACTATGTGATGGGCATTACGCTGAAGGATAAGCATCCCTACATCCTGCTGGCACGAACTGAAATGATAGCTAATCAGGTGGTTACGAAAGTTATCGCTTCACAAAAGCTAGCTTTTCCATTGGCTTCACAAAAGCCTGCCTCCGACAGGTTAAATCCTCAAAATGTAATTAAGTTACGAGTGGCAGCACACAACGATTCGTATCGTTTCGAATATTCGCTACAGGGAGAGGCGTTTAAAGTGCTTGGTGATGCAGTTTCAGGAGATATTTTATCAACGAATGTGGCGGGTGGTTTTACCGGAGCACTGATTGGACTGTACGCAACATCGGCCAACGATTTAGTCCCCTGATTAGCACGAATGACCATGTGTAACTGCGAAAAACGATTTTTATCGGCAATGTGGCTCTTTTCGAAGGGCCACATTTCTTTTTTTTGGGAATTTTTCAGTAAGTTTGCGCTTTCATTTTTATTAATACTACTACAAATATGACTAAATCCCTTGAACGTACGCTTCGTGATTCGAAGCTGGCACGGTGGACAGCCCTTGTGATGCTGGCCAGCACTATGTTTTTTGCTTACATGTTTATCGATGTGCTTGCCCCGCTTAGCACCTTACTCGAAAGTCAGCTGAAATGGTCCCCCGATACTTTTGGTACGGTGGCAGGTTCGGAGTATTTCCTGAACGTGTTTGCCTTCTTCCTTATTTTTGCAGGTATTATTCTCGATAAAATGGGTGTTCGTTTTACGGCTCTGCTTGCTGGAGTTGTGATGGTGGTGGGTGCTTCCATCAAATTTTATGGGGTAAGCGCTGCGTTCAACAACGGTGGTTTTGGTTATGAGTTTTTGAACTCTTTCTGGCCGTCCTTCCCGGCATCGGCCAAGATGGCCTCAATTGGTTTTGCAATTTTTGGTTGTGGGGTCGAAATGGCTGGAGTAACGGTTTCGAAAGGTATTGTTAAGTGGTTTAAAGGTAAAGAATTAGCGATGGCTATGGGCTTGGAGATGGCCATTGCCCGACTGGGTGTTTTTGCCGTTTTCCGCTTGTCGCCCATCCTTGCTGCCAGTGGTGTGATTTCTACCTCGGTGGGTGTGGGAACCTTGCTTTTACTGATTGGTTTATTGACCTTTACGGTGTATTTCTTTATGGATCGTAAGCTGGAACAACAGGATGAATCGGCACGTGACGGCGCGGCTGATCCTGAAGAAGAATTTAAAATCAGTGATTTAAAGGCGATTTTTACTTCAAAAACTTTTTTGATTGTAGCCGGACTCTGTGTTCTCTTTTATTCTGCTATTTTCCCATTCCAGAAATTTGCTACCGGAATGCTCGAAAGCCGTCTGAACATGTCGACCGCCGATGCAAGTGGCTTATTTTCGTATTTCCCGATTGGTGCTATGATACTGACTCCTTTGTTGGGCTGGTTTATCGATACTAAAGGAAAAGCAGCTACCATGCTGATGCTGGGTTCGTTGCTGGTCGTAATTTGTCACCTGATTTTTGCGCTGGTTCCTGCCGAAAGCTTTACCTTTGGCGTTGCTTTAGGAGCTATCATCCTGCTGGGTGTGTCCTTCTCTCTGGTTCCTGCTGCCCTTTGGCCATCGGTTCCCAAACTGGTCGATAACCGCGTGCTGGGTTCGGCCTATTCCATCATTTTCTGGATACAAAACATTGGTCTGTTGATGACACCTATTCTCATTGGATGGGCACTGAAGACTTCCAATCCGGGTGTGGCTGAACAAATTGCTGCCGGTGAAGCCGCAAAATACGTTTACACTGTTCCGATGCTGATATTTGCCAGTCTGGGAGTTATCGCACTGCTACTGGCCTTCTGGTTGAAAGCGGAAGACAGGAAAAAAGGATATGGGCTGGAACTTCCTAATCTCAAAAAATAAATACTATGGTGGATTATGCTAACTTAAAATCAAAGTTTGTAGCCCGCGAAGTGGGAGGTGAACTGGTAGTAGTACCTCTGACAGGCAATATTGCCCACATGAATGAATTGTTTACTTTTAATGCTACCGCTAAGTTTCTCTGGGAAGCATTGGAGGCAGGTTCAACTGAGGAAAGCCTGGTGCAGGCACTGCTCGATAATTACGAAGTGGAGGAAGCAGTAGCACAGGCCGATGTGAAAAGATTTTTGGCCCGTCTGGAAGAGATGGCCGCAAAATATTGAATATGAGAAAACTTGTTTTTCGCGTTGCTGAATGTGATATCCTGGTACAGTCAGAATCTGATTTTGAACTGGAAGAAGGGTATATTCCATTTGTTGCTGAAGGGGAGATGGCTTTACAACCTGTGATTACCATCGATGTGGTGCCCGAACTACCTGCAGACCTGCTCAAAGGCCGGCAACTGCTTTTTGATGCTGAAAACGAGCAACAGAAGTTTTATTCAATCTATCAGATGCCTGAAGGATTGGGTTTTGCTATTTATAACCAGCAAACACACAGTGATATACAACAAGTTGCACTTCTTAATTCCGATTTTACAAAATGGACGGTTTATTACGATGCGAAGACAGGGGATTCGTTCCCACTAAAGTATCCATTCGGACCCATCATGCTGCATTATCTAACCCTGAAAATTGATGCGGTGATGATGCATGCCTCCTGTGCCTACGATGGACGTACCGGCCGCATGTTTACAGGCTTTTCCGGAGTAGGAAAGAGCACTATTTCTAAACTATGGGCGCAGGAAGGTAGCCGCATTATCAACGACGACCGATTGATTATCCGCCGACATGGAGAAGAGTATCGCGTTTACAATACGCCCATGTATTACCAGGATATTCCTAAAGTAGCACCACTGGGTGGAATATTTCTGATTCGTCATTATCCTGAAAATGAATTGAAACGGGTAAAAGGGGCACTGGCGGTATCGAAAGTAATGGCCTACAGCATTCAGAATAATTTTGATAGGCGTTACGTAGCACAGCAACTGGCATTTTTCAGCGACCTGTGCAGTCGCGTGCCGGTGTATGAACTGGGCTTTGTTCCTGATGCATCGGTAGTTGAATACATTCGCTCCCATGAAGAACTGTAAAACAGTCATTCCTGAAAAGAAAACCTGAAACGGCAATAATGAAGAACAACCGTAACGACATACACGAGCTAATCGGGATTCTGCTGGAGGACGACCGTCAGCTGGAATTTCGGATGAAAGGCTACAGTATGTTTCCACTATTACGACCTGACGATAAGGGTGTGGTTCGTAAATGCCGTCACGATGAAGTGAAACCCGGTGATATCATCGTTTTTTATCAAAATAATTCCCTGGTAGCTCACCGACTTATTCGTCGTAAAGGAGACCAGCTGATTGCGAAAGGCGATAAGAACAGCTATACCGATGCTCCTGTTGATAGCAACCGGCTTGTAGGTAAATTAATTCAGTACGAACGTAACGGGCGAATTTACAATGTTGAAAATGCACGTTGGCGTACTACACCGGCTATTCATTTTACCAGGATTTATTCATTGGTAAATGCACTATTAGCTCAGAATCATTCCCGTATCAGGAACCTTAAAGGCTATTGGAACGATTTTAAGGCTAATTATCAGCTTGCTTCATCGAACGTGCGCCTTTTGTTTGCCCTGAACACCCTGATTGCCGTACTACAGGGGCTGATTCCCTTTGCTGTCATTGTTTTGGTGAAATGGCTTGTCGATCTGCTTAATTCCCTGCCCGGACAGGAAAGCCTGCCTCCTCAGTTCATATTTTTACTTACCCTTACTGGTATTGCATTTCTGATGAGTTCGGTTTTCAGCGAATTGAAAAGTCTGTTGGGCGAAAAACTATCGCAAGGCGTGGTGCGCTCCATGTATGCCCATCTTCACCACAAGCACATCGAATTGGAGCTGGCATATTACGAAAATCCCAAAGCGCTGGATAAAATGCACCGTGCTGTTCAGGAAGCCTCTTTTCGTCCGGTTAAGCTGCTGAACGAAGTGCAACAGTTCCTAAAATCTATTGGTTCGTCATTGTTTTTGGTGGGTATTTTTGTAAGTATACAATGGTACCTGGTTCTTGTTTTACTGGTCGCTATTGCTCCCGGAATTGTGTTAAAAATTCGTTTTGCACGCCGCTATCATCAACTTAAGGAGAAGCAAAGTCCGCTTGAACGGAAAATGTACTATTTCAACCGTGTGCTTACCGGATTTCCATTTGCTAAGGAGATGAAGCTTTTCGGTTTTGCACGTTTCTTTCTGAAACGGTTCAGGGGCCTGCAGGAGAATCTTTTTTCCGATAAACTCAAACTCCGCCGCTCTGAGGTGATTCAGAATACGGTTGCTCAAACATTTGCAGTGATGTTGATTTTTGGTACGCTGGCATTGGTTGCCTTTCAAACGCTGAGCGGACTGTTTACCATCGGAACGGTTGTGATGTTTTTCTTTGCCTTTCAACGCGGTTATTCAGTGCTCAACGATTTATTCAAATCGATGGCTAACCTGCTGGAAGATACCATATTTATGAACGATTTCCGGGAATTTGTGGAGGAAGGAGGTCATGCACCTGTGAACGCAACAAAGTTGGCTAAAACACCAACTTTTTCGCTTAATGAATCCATCCGTGTCGAAAATGTTAGTTTTCGGTATGTAAACAGCAAGCGAGATGCGTTACAATCAATTAATCTTACCATTCGCAAAGGCGAAACGGTTGCTATCGTAGGAGCGAATGGTTCGGGTAAAACAACGCTTATAAAGCTGCTGTGTGGTTTTTATCTTCCCGATTCAGGAAGCATATTTTACGACAATGCAAGTACTGCCACCCTCGGACGCGAGCAGATCTGTACCAATCTTTCAGCTGTTTTTCAGGATTTTGCTTTATACAATGTGTCGGCCAACGAAAATATAGCGTTGGGAGATATTCAGCATCCTTTTTCGGAACAAAATGTTCAACATGCAGCTATCATGGCAGGAATTGACGATGTATTGCGTCAGCTTCCCGATGGTTTTAACACCCTGTTGGGCAATCAGTTCCTCGGAGGCGAAGAACTCAGTATCGGTCAATGGCAAAAGCTGGCTATTGCACGGGCATTCTACCGCGACAGTCAGTTACTGTTGATGGACGAACCTTCGAGTGCGCTGGATGCCGTTTCGGAACAGCAAATTATTGAAACACTCAAGGCGCTGGCACATCAGAAAACAGCTGTCATTATCAGTCATCGTCTTAGTACTGTGCGCTGGGCCGACCGTATTATTGTATTTAACGAGGGCAGGGTAGTGGAGGAAGGTACCCATGATGAACTGATGAAACATGGAGGTACCTATTCTATCCTTTACAAACAAGCCACCCGGTCGTTTGAAAACTAATTCTGGATTCACAAGACTTTTGTTATTCGAAAATTTCACTTCTTTTTACCAGACTGTAGTTTTACGACATTTTTCCGTGTTTACACCCGACTGTGGTTTGACTCCATTTTGCCCTGCTTTTTACGCCTATATTGCAATCGTTTGCGATTCAACTTCTTCACATTTAACGAATATCCATCTATCTGAACTTAAGGAAAATCTATATTTGCATACATGTTTAATTCTTAATTTTATTCGTATGCAAACACAACTACGACTTTTATCCTTAATATTAGTTTTATTAATTACAGGGTGGACTTCCACTTTCCGCGCTCAGGCTCCTGCGCAAAGCGAAGATATTATGATACAAGCTTTTTACTGGGATTCGTATGCCGATAGTAAATGGACTGTTTTGAACAATCAGGCCTATGAACTGGCACAATATTTCAGTTTGGTATGGCTTCCACCGAGCGGTAATGCTCTGTCGACAACTACAATGGGATATGCCCCGGTCTATTTTTTCGATCAAAGCAGTGCTTTTGGTACTAAATCTGAACTACAACAATTGATAGCTTCACTTAAAAGTTATGGCTCAGGAGCAATTGCCGATATAGTGATTAATCACCGTAACGGAGTGAGTAACTGGACCAACTTTCCTTCAGAAACGTATAAGGGAGTGACTTATACCTGGGGCACCGAGGCTATTTGCAACACCGATGAAGTGAAAAATCAGACAGGACAGGCTAAGCCGACAGGAGCACCCGATACCGGCGAAGATTTCAACGGAGCCCGTGATATTGATCATACCAATGCCAATGTCAGAGCCACAATCAAGGCATACCTCGATTTTATGAAAAATGAAATGGGATATTCCGGCTGGCGTTACGATATGACTAAGGGCTTTTCGGCAGGTTATATTGCCGAATACAACCTGGCTGCAGGTGCTTATTTCTCTGTAGGAGAATATTTTGACGGCAATTATGACTTGTGTAATAACTGGATCAACGGTGCACAGAAAACATCCACAACCTTCGATTTTCCTTTGAAATTTCAATTGAATCAGGCATTTGCCGGTGACTTGACAAAACTGTGCTGGCAATACCTTGGAGCAAATCAACCTGCCGGATTAATTCACAATCCTGCGGTACGAAGGTATTCGACTACGTTTGTTGATAACCATGATACCTACCGTGACAATAACAAGTTTACAGGAAATGTGCTGGCAGCCAATGCCTTTATACTGTGCTCGCCGGGTGTTCCCAAGATATTTTTACCACATTGGCAGGCACATAAGGCAGCACTTCGACCAATGATTGCAGCCCGTAAAGCAGCTCGTATTCACTCCGAAAGTGCTGTGAACGTGTTACAATCTGCAACTAATTTATATGTAGCTGAAGTAACTGGTAAAGCCGGTAAACTGATTGTTAAAATTGGAAGTGGTTCCTATAATGCCCCCAGTGGATTTACCCTGGTAACTTCGGGTACCGACTATGCTATCTGGAGTAATGTGGCCGTAACAGAACCGCTGACCCTAAGCATTTCTCCAGAATCGGGATATTATGCCGGTAGTGTGGAGGTAACTCTTACAGCAAATGGCGGAAAGGCGCCCGTAAGCATTTACTATACGATTGACGGACAGGAACCAACAACTTCATCGGCACAGGTAGCATCGGGAGGCAAAATCACCATCTCACAAAATACTGTTTTAAAAGCCCTGGCACGGGATGCGGATAACAAACTGACAACAGTAATCACCAAAAACTACAAAACTACCCTCGACCCGATCACTGTTCGTTGGAAAAACGACTTAAGCTGGTCGAAAATGAACCTTTACAGCTGGATTCCGGGTACTACCACAGCACTTACAGGATCTTGGCCCGGTACTGCCTTAACAGCTGATAGTGAGGGCTGGTACAGTTATACCTTCGAAAACCGTCCGGCAGTGAATGTGATTTTTAACAATGGTACAGCGCAGACCATCGATATAACCAATGTAACAGAAAATACTTGTTTCCAGATTAATGCTGAACTTTCAGCAGGAAAGCATACCTTTGCAAAAATAAATTGTCCGGCTACAAATGTTGAGAGTCCTTACAATATGGAGAAAGCAG
>JAVFAG010000034.1:9969-15160 GCA_034002585.1 Paludibacter sp. | reverse complement strand
ATAACCAATGTAACAGAAAATACTTGTTTCCAGATTAATGCTGAACTTTCAGCAGGAAAGCATACCTTTGCAAAAATAAATTGTCCGGCTACAAATGTTGAGAGTCCTTACAATATGGAGAAAGCAGTATATCCAAATCCGGCACGTTCTGTGGTTCACCTGGTACAACCTGAGGCGATTCGTTCAATAGCTATTTTTTCGCTGAGCGGACAGTTGTTGGAAACACCACAACCTGCTTCTATATTGGATATCAGCAAGTTGTCAAAAGGAATTTACATTCTGAAACTGATTACCCACGATGGGAATAGCCGTGTGGAGCGCTTGATGATTCAGGATTGATTCTGATTTCAGGAACAATGACGTGTGGGGCATTTTTGTGAATACTTTAAAAGATATTTGTTATGAAGAACCGAATTATCGAAGTTAGCATTCTCGCAGTCAGCATCTGTGTGTTGGGATACGCATTGAATGCAGGTATCAACAGTTTCAAGGATAAAGACAGGATTGTGAGTGTAAAAGGCTTGGCTGAGATGGAAGTCCCGGCGAATAAGATTACCTGGCCTCTGATGTTCAAGGATTTAGGAGATGATTTGCCTTCGCTGTATACCACCATCAATACCAAAAATAAAGCAATTGTAGCATTTTTAAAAGCCAATGGTATTGCTGAGATTGAAATAAGTGTTTCAGCCCCTGAGATTCTCGATATGCAGGCCGAACGGTACTCCTCCAATGCGCCTGCATATCGCTACAATGCTACATCGGTCATTACAGTTACTTCAGGCGATGTGGACAAAGTGCGAAAACTAATGTCCGAGCAGACCGAGTTGCTAAAACAGGGAATTGCTATAACCGGAGGTGATTATCGCTACAATGTGAGTTATGAATTCACCAAACTGAATGAAATTAAACCAGCCATGATTGAAGAGGCCACACGCAATGCCCGTATGGCTGCCGAGAAATTTGCCAGGGATTCAGAAAGTAAACTGGGTAAGATTCGTGATGCCAATCAGGGACAGTTCTCCATTACCGATCGCGATTCAAACACACCGTACATCAAAAATGTAAGAGTGGTGACCACTGTAAATTATTACCTGAAAAACTGATGTGCTTGGATATGTTGTTTAAACAGCACATCAGTACTCTAAAAAACGGGTAATCAATCGTGGAATTGGATAGTGATGAATTTCTTGCAGTGTTGTTATTAAGCTGTTTTTCATAAAACTACTTACTGTATCAATTTCAATTCGATAAAAACGGGCGTTGATTTTTCGATGGGAGAGAAGATGGGTAAAATCAATCGGTTGAGGATTAAGTGTAAAAGGCCCGATTTCCAGGAGGTGAGGATGACTCACAACTTCTTCCGGAGTGAGAAGATGCGAAGCTTCAATCAGCGGAAATTCGTACATATTTTTCCAGATATTGTTGACAGAAGAACGTTTCTGCAATACGACTTCTTCACCGGAATGAATATACAGATAGGTGTAAAACAGCTCTTTAACTTCTGTTTTTTTAGCTTTAACAGGAAGTTGACGAACCAGATCAAGTTCATAGGCACGGCAGTTCATCTGTAAAGGACAGTTTTCACAATCGGGATTGGCCGGCACACAGGCCAGGGCACCAAATTCCATAATAGCCTGATTGTGCAAGCCCGGATTTTTCACTTCGAGGATTGTCTGCGCTAACTCCTGAAATTCTTTTTTACCCTGAGTACTATCAACGGGGGTATCAATGGCAAAAAGGCGCGATAACACCCGATACACATTTCCATCAACTACAGCATAGGGTAAATCATAAGCAATGGAGCAAATGGCAGCTGCGGTGTAATCTCCAATGCCTTTTAGGTCCCGCACTGCTTCATACGATCGAGGAAAGATACCTTTGTGTTGGGATACAACTTGTTTAGCTGCTGTGTGCAGGTTACGAGCACGGGAATAATAGCCCAGACCCTGCCACATCGCCAAAACTTCCTGTTCTGATGCTTCAGCCAATGAACGAACATCAGGAAACCGATCCACAAAACGCAGGTAATATTCCATTCCCTGATTTACACGGGTCTGCTGCAGGATAACTTCCGAAATCCAGATTCGATAGGGATCACGGGTCTCCCGCCAGGGTAATTCCCTCCGGTAATGCCCGTACCAATCCGCTAAAACAGAACTTAACGAAACCATCTTTTTTAATGATAAATGTTTAATCATTAATAATTTATCATTAAACATTATTACTTGTATTCGTCCCAGCTCTTAATTTTAATATCTTCTACTTTATACGTACAGAAGGCATGGATAAAGGCTGATGCCAACCGTGCGTTGGTGAGTAGTGGAATGTTGAAATCGATGGCGCCGCGACGAATAATATAGTCGTTTTTCAACTCCCGTTCTGTCGTATTTTTTGGAATGTTGATAACCAAATCGAAATCTTTGCGCGAAAGCATGTCCTTCACATTCAGTTCGCCTGGTTCATCGGGCCAGTTCACCGGTGTGCTTTCAATGCCATTGTCGCGCAGGAACCGGAACGAACCACGGGTAGCATACAGTTCAAAGCCTTTCTTCGACAGCATCTTACATGCATCGATAAGTTCCACTTTTGATTTGGGCTCTCCGGAAGAAATCAGGATGCGTTTCTTCGGAATCCGGAATCCTACCGACAAGAGGGACTTTAAAATTGCTTCGGAGAAATCATCGCCGATACATCCCACTTCACCGGTAGAAGCCATATCTACACCCAAAACAGGGTCGGCGAGTTGCAAGCGGTGGAAGGAGAATTGCGAAGCCTTAATTCCAACATAATCGAGGTCGAATGCTGATTTCTCAGGACGCTCTACCGGCAGACCGAGCATTACCTTGGTTGCCAGTTCGATGAAGTTGATTTTCAATACCTTGGATACGAAGGGGAAGGAGCGTGACGAACGAAGGTTACACTCAATCACCTTGATGTAGTTGTCTTTGGCCAGGAATTGTATGTTAAACGGACCAGAGATATTCAGCGATGCTGCAATCTGGCGGGCGATATTTTTGATCCTGCGGATAGTTTCCACATAAATTTTCTGCGGAGGGAACTGTGTAGTGGCATCACCGGAGTGAACACCTGCAAATTCAACGTGCTCAGAAATGGCATAGGCGATGATTTCACCTTTCTCCGCCACAGCATCAATCTCAATTTCCTTGCAGCGCTCCAGGAATTCCGAAACCACTACAGGGTGCTTTTTTGATACTTCAGTAGCTAATTTCAGGAAGTTTTCGAGCTGTGTAGCATCGTGGCATACGTTCATGGCTGCTCCGGAGAGAACATAAGATGGACGAACCAGCACCGGGAAACCAATGCGATCAACAAATTCGCTCACATCCTCAAAGGTCGTGAGCTCCTTCCAGCGGGGCTGGTCGATTCCCAGTTCATCAAGCATCGACGAAAATTTGTGACGATCCTCGGCACGGTCGATATCCTTAGCCTGCGTTCCCATCAGAGTTACGCCGGCTCCGGCCAGTTTCATGGCGAGGTTGTTCGGAATCTGACCTCCTGTGGATACAATGGTTCCCATCGGATTTTCCATTTCAATGATATCCATCACTCGTTCAAAGCTCAGCTCATCAAAATAGAGCCTGTCGCACATGTCGTAGTCGGTCGAAACCGTTTCGGGGTTGTAATTGATCATTACCGAGCGGAAACCTTCTTTACGGATAGTCATCAGCGCGTTAACCCCGCACCAGTCGAATTCCACCGACGAACCAATACGGTAGGCTCCCGAACCAAGCACCACCACTGAACGATGATCGCCAAGGTATTTCATATCACCAGCCACACCGCTGTAGGTGAGGTAGAGGTAGTTGGTTTGAGCAGGATATTCAGCTGCCAGTGTATCAATTTGTTTGACTACAGGTAGAATACCGAGTGATTTACGGTGGGCCCTGGTAAGTTGAATTTGTTCGTCGATTTCGTCGTTGCTGCACTTTGTTACCAAACGTGTAATCTGGAAGTCGGAGAAGCCGGCAACTTTTGCTGTTCGCAGTAGTTCATCACCAACTTCTGCAAGGGTATTGCAGGCTGCCAGTTCTTTTTCCAACGCTTTAATGCGGGCTAGTTTGTGCAGGAACCATTTATCGATGCGGGTAAGTTCGTGTATGCGATCGACACTGTACCCTGCTTCCATGGCTTGTGCTATGTAGAATACACGCTTATCGGTTGGAGCAGAGAGGTGTTTGTCCAAATCGTCGACAAACATTTCCTTGTTAGCCACAAAACCATGCATACCCAATCCAATCATTCGAAGACCTTTTTGCATCACTTCTTCAAAAGTTCGTCCAATAGACATGATTTCACCTACCGATTTCATGCTCGAACCCAGCTCGCGGCTCACACCCTGGAATTTTCCAAGGTCCCAGCGGGGGATTTTACATACGATATAGTCGAGTGCCGGTTCGAAGAAAGCAGTAGTATCCTTCGTTACAGAGTTTTTCAATTCAGGCAAACCGTAACCCAGGCCTAATTTTGCGGCTACAAAAGCCAGTGGGTAACCGGTAGCTTTGGATGCCAAAGCCGAAGAACGACTCAATCGTGCATTCACCTCAATTACCCGGTAATCTTCGGAATACGGATCGAGAGCATACTGAACGTTACATTCTCCTACAATACCAATGTGGCGGATGATTCGGATAGCCAGTTCGCGCAGTTTGTGGTATTCACTGTTGGTAAGCGTTTGCGATGGTGCCACCACGATACTTTCGCCAGTGTGAATTCCCAGCGGGTCGAAATTTTCCATGTTACACACGGTGATACAGTTGTCGTACCGGTCGCGCACCACTTCGTATTCAATTTCTTTCCAGCCTTTCAGCGATTTTTCAACTAACACCTGAGGTGAATAGGCAAATGCTTTATCAGTGATTACCTTAAGCTCTTCGTCGTTGTCGCAGAAACCCGAACCTAATCCACCCAGTGCATATGCAGCACGTACAATAACCGGATACCCCAGTTCATTAGCTGCCCGACGGGCATCTTCAAAATTAGTAACCGCTTCCGATTTGATGTAGTTGACATCAATCTCGGAGAGTTTTTTGTTAAAAATCTCACGGTCTTCGGTGTCTATAATTGATTGCACCGGAGTTCCCAATACCTTTACATTGTATTTTTCAAAAACACCTCCCTTATAAAGTGCTACTCCGCAATTAAGAGCGGTTTGCCCTCCAAATGACAGAAA
>JAVFAG010000034.1:0-9869 GCA_034002585.1 Paludibacter sp. | reverse complement strand
AGCAGACAACGAATGATATTTTGCTTTACACCACAATCCACCATTACGATTTTGTGCCTTCCACTGCCATAGGTTATTACTTCAGTGCAACTTACCTTGGCTACCTGGTTTTCATCATCAGGGTTGATAAATTCAATATCATCGCCATCGGGAAAAACGAGTTTTCCTTTCATGGTTCCTTTTTCGCGAACAAGCTTTGTCAGCTCGCGTGTATCAATACCAAATATTCCGGGCACTTCGTTTTCAATGAGCCAGTCGCTCAGACTCTTTACTGCATTCCAATGACTGTATTCAAACGAAAAATCGGAAATAATAAGGCCGGTAACCTGTATTTTTTCCGATTCGTAAAAGGTGGATAACTGGTTTTGAACTGTATCGTTCGGAACTCCGTAGTTGCCAATTAACGGAAATGTAATGGCCAACAATTGCCCGGCATAAGAGGGGTCGGTGAGACTCTCGGGATACCCGACCATTGCGGTGTTGAAAACTACCTCGCCGGCAACGGCTTTTTCGTACCCGAACGATTTACCTTCGAAAACGGTTCCATCTTCTAATACAAGATGAAAAGGTTTGTACTTCTGCATAAAATTGATAGTGATTTTTTGTGGTCCAAAATTCCTGCAAAAATACAACGATTTTGTGAGTTAACCAAACTTATTTTTCGGGTATTTTGCTAAAAGAATACAAAATATTAATTTTTATACAACAATAGGTGTATAAAAATTCAAATAAGCTATAGTAATAGTTTGATTTTTGCTTTTATACAAAAAATGGCATGTTTAACAGTAGAAATGCAGTTCTTAAAATTCAGAACTAAAGTGGAAACGGATTTTCTGAAAGTCTTGTTGAGCCATCTGCAATACATAACCCGAATCAGCCAGGAACACATCGCGTCCTTCCTTATCAACAGCCATATACTGAGCTTTCCGCTTTTTAAAATTTTCCAGCTCCTTAGCATCATCGCTTTCAATCCAGCAGGCTTTATACAGGTTTATCGGTTCCCAGCGACATTGAGCGCCATATTCGTGAAGCAAACGGTATTGTATCACTTCAAACTGAAGCTGGCCAACGGTTCCCACAATTTTTCGGTTGTTGTATTGATTTACGAAAAGCTGTGCAACCCCTTCATCCATCAACTGATTAATACCTTTTTCCAACTGCTTGGTTTTCATTGGATCGGCATTCTCAATGTAATTGAACATTTCGGGCGAGAAACTTGGTAATCCTTTGAAATGAAGCAATTCACCAGAAGTAAGCGTATCCCCGATTTTAAAAGTACCGGTATCGGGTAAACCGACAATATCTCCGGCATAAGCTTCATCCACGGTTTCCTTTTTCTGAGCCATAAAAGCTGTAGGGGCCGAAAAACGCATTAATTTGTTATGACGCACGTGTCGGTAATTTACATTGCGTTCAAATTTTCCGGAACAGATTTTCACAAAGGCGATACAACTCCGGTGGTTCGGATCCATATTGGCATGGATCTTAAAAATAAAACCACTAAAATTGGGCTCGTAAGGATTCACTTCCCGTTCGAGCGTGTGAACAGGCAGGGGAGATGGGGCAATCTCTACAAAGCAATCGAGCAATTCCTTCACTCCAAAGGTATTCAAAGCAGACCCAAAAAATACAGGTGCCAGCCTTCCGGCAAGGTATTCCTTCACATCAAACGATGAATATACGCCCTCAATCAGTTCCAGATCTTCGCGCAGTTTAGCGGCATCGCGATCGCCAACCAGCTTATCAAGTTCAGGACTATTGATGTCGTTCAACTGTACCGATTCGCTGATGGTTTGTTTGTTAGGAGTATAAAGTTCCAGTTTGTCCTGGTAGATATTGTACACACCTTTGAACGAAAAACCCTGATTAATAGGCCAGCTCAGAGGGCGAACACCAATACCCAGTTCCGCTTCCAGCTCATCGAGCAGGTCGAAAGCATCTTTTCCTTCACGGTCCATTTTATTGACGAAAATCATTACCGGTGTATTGCGCATTCGGCAAACATTCATCAGCTTTCGTGTTTGAGCTTCCACCCCTTTTGCTGTATCCACGACGATAATTACCGAATCCACAGCGGTTAAGGTGCGGTAGGTATCTTCAGCAAAGTCCTGGTGACCCGGTGTGTCCAGAATGTTAATCTTGTAATCGCGGTATTCAAAGCCCATAACCGAAGTTGCCACCGAAATACCACGTTGTTTCTCTATTTCCATCCAGTCAGAAGTGGCTGTCTTTCGAATCTTGTTGGACTTAACCGCTCCGGCGACATGAATCGCGCCTCCGAAAAGTAGTAATTTCTCGGTCAGGGTCGTTTTTCCCGCGTCGGGGTGCGAAATGATGGCAAAGGTTCTTCTCCTCTGAATTTCAGCCTCTAAACTCATGAATTGGTAAGTGGGATTACAAGTATTTATACACTGCTTATATTTTCAGCCTGCAAAAGTACAAAAAAAATGCTTACCCAACGTGCTTTTCAGCAAAATAGGAAGAGCGAACAAACGGACCACTTTCGATAAAACGAAAACCTTTATCTTTTCCAATTTGTTTGTATTCAGCAAATTTATCAGGATGAATGTAGGCCGAAACAGGGGCATGCTTACGAGATGGTTGCAGGTATTGACCGATGGTTATCACCGAACAATTATGCGCCAGAGCATCGTCCATCAGTTCGAGTACTTCTTCTTCGGTCTCACCCAAACCAAGCATGATGCCGGTTTTGGCTGTTTTTCCACGTGAAGCAATGTGCTGAAGTACTTTCAGACTGATATCATATTTGGCTTTGGTACGGATTTGTGGAGTAATCCGGCGTACCGTTTCCAGGTTGTGCGATACCACATCCGGGCCGGCATCGATTACCATATCAATTAAGTCGGTTTTCCCATCAAAATCGGGAATAAGTACTTCGAGGGTAATTCCTGGATTCAGTTCTTTTACCTTGCGAATTGTCTCTGCCCAGATAGCGGCGCCACCATCTTTCAAATCGTCGCGATCCACCGATGTAATTACTGCATGTTTCAATTTCATCAGACGAATTGACTCGGCTACTTTTTGAGGTTCGTTCAGGTCGGGTGGGAGTGGACGACCGGTTACCGTATTACAGAATTTGCAGGCACGTGTACAAATGCCCCCCAGAATCATTAGGGTAGCTGTACCCCGGCTCCAGCATTCGCTTTGATTGGGACATTTACCTTCGGTACAAATGGTATGTAGTCCGTGTTCTTTAATTACAGAGTGTACATGCGAATAGTTTTTGTCGCTGTATATTTTGTTGAGAAGCCATTCAGGTTTGCGTTGGTACGTCATTCGGAAGGAGTTATCTTTTTGCATACAAAAGTAGATAAAATTGTTGAATTCTGATTTTAGATACTGTTAGAAACATTTTCTATGCTTAAACAGTTTTTTGCCGGCTATGTTGATTCCATTAGTGTTTATTTTAGTATTTTTGCAAATTGACAATTGAATTCACCATTCAGTAAAGAGTATATAATCAATGGAAATCAGATATTTACCTAATGCGAAAATTAATATTGGTTTGTATGTTGTGGAAAAACGATCCGATGGGTATCATAATCTGGAGACGGTATTTTATCCTTTGCCCCTGTATGATGAACTGGTCGTTGAAGAAAAGCCTTCAATGAAAGAGTCTTGCAAACTGGAGGTTGAAGGTATTGCAGTCACTACTAATCAGGAAGATAATTTGATTGTTAAAGCATACCGTCTTCTTGAAAAAGACTTTTCGCTGGGAAATACGGCTGTTTACCTGCGTAAAAATATCCCATTCGGAGCCGGACTGGGTGGTGGTTCGTCCGATGCTGCTTTTATGCTGAAAGCATTGAACGAGTTGTATTCACTTCAACTTACTGATGATCAGCTGGAAAAATATGCAGTAAAACTGGGAGCCGATTGTCCCTTTTTCATTCGCAATCGACCCGTGTTTGCCACCGGTATCGGTAATGTATTTCAACCGGTTGAAGTATCTTTACAAGGTTATCAGTTTGTACTGGTTAAACCCGATATTCACGTATCCACACCATTGGCCTATGCCGGTATAAAACCACAACCTGCACAATTTTCGCTTTCCGGGAGTATTCAATTTCCAATCGAAAACTGGAAACAGCGCATCGAAAACGATTTTGAAAAAACGGTTTTTGAAAAATTTCCACGGATAGGGGAAATAAAGCAGGAATTATATGATTCCGGAGCTCTTTACGCTACCATGTCGGGATCAGGATCATCTGTAATCGGGATTTTCCCTCAGCATCAGGAGCTTCGGGTTACTACCGGCGATGCTCAGGTTTTTTCAGGTGTTTTTTAACGCTATCTACTGCTAATCTACCGGAAAAAATGTATTTTTGTAGCCCCTTTAATAATCCGCAAAAGATATGACTCCTGAAAAGAAAAACTACGCATCACGCTCCAAAAAACCTTCTACACAGGCTCCGCTACCTGCCAATGAGTATGGTAAGTTACCACCTCAGGCACCCGAACTGGAAGAAGCAGTGTTGGGCGCATTGATGATAGAAGCCGATGCGTATGCAATGATTTCGGATTTACTGAAGCCTGAATGTTTTTATAAAATTTCGCACCAGAAAATTTACGAGGCGATACAAACGCTGGCCATACATCAACAGCCGGTGGATATGCATACCGTAACCGAACAGTTGCGAAAAAGCGGTTCCATTGATGAAGTGGGCGGACCTTATTATATTACCTTGCTTACTGCCAGGGTGAACTCGGCTGCTCACCTCGAATACCATGCCCGCATTATCATGCAGAAGTACCTGGCTCGCGAACTGATACGTATTTCGTCCGAAATTCAGACAAAAGCTTTCGATGAAAAAACCGATGTGGATGATTTAATGCAGGAATCGGAAGGGATGTTGTTTGAGATTTCGCAACGCAACCTGAAGAAGGATGTAGTCCAGATAAATCCGGTGATTGAGGAAGCCCGAAAACGTATGCAGCAGGCAGCTAATCGTCAGGGAGCCAGTGGAGTACCGAGTGGTTTTCATTCTCTCGACAAGATTACTTCCGGCTGGCAGCGTTCCGACCTGATTATCATTGCTGCCCGTCCGGCAATGGGTAAAACAGCTTTTATCCTGTCGATGGCAAAAAATATGGCGGTGTCGTACAATGTTCCTGTGGCTGTATTTTCGCTGGAAATGTCTAATGTTCAGTTGGTTAATCGTTTAATTATGAACGTTTGTCAGCTCGAAGGGGATAAGATTAAAAACGGTCAGCTGGAAGCCTATGAGTGGCAAAAATTCGATCGTGATATCACTCAACTGCTTGATGCTCCTATTTATATTGATGACACTCCCAGTTTGTCCATCTTTGAATTGCGAAGCAAAGCCCGTCGATTGGTGCGTGAGCACCATGTGCAGATCATTATTATCGACTACCTTCAGCTGATGAATGCTTCGGGAATGAGCTTCGGGAGTCGCGAACAGGAAGTAAGTATCATTTCCCGTTCATTAAAAGGATTGGCCAAGGAGCTGGATATCCCCATCATAGCGCTGTCTCAGTTGAACCGTGGTGTGGAGGGGCGTACCGGTTTGGATGGCAAACGTCCGCAGCTATCCGACCTTCGTGAGTCGGGTGCTATTGAGCAGGATGCCGATATGGTTTGTTTTATTCACCGACCCGAATATTATAAAATGACTGAGGACGCTCAGGGAAATTCACTGTTGGGAATTGCCGAGATTATTATTGCCAAGCACCGTAACGGAGCAACAGCTGATATTCAGTTGAAATTTAAAAATATATATGCGAAATTCCTGAACATTGACGATGACGTCGATGACACTTTCGCTCCTAATGGTTACCAGTCGATTCCCTCAAAAATGAATGCACAGGCCGGTCAGGGATTTGAAACGCCACCTCCGCCCACCTCACCCTTCGGAGGCGCCCGATTTGATGAAACACCCTTTTAAATGATTAATCATTTATCATTATTTCTCGTGTTTGTGTTTGAATAGTATTGCGAAAAGTACCATGATCACAGCTGCATAGGCAGTAAAGGTAAACCAGATGCCCGGCCAGTCTTTCATGCCGTCGGTTTGTGTGAATAGTTTATCAATGAGTACTCCACTAATGAAACTTCCCATGATAGCTCCAAAACCGTTGGTCATCATCATAAACAATCCTTGTGCACTTGAACGAATAGATGAATCGGTATTGGTTTCGATGAATAACGAACCTGAAATATTAAAAAAGTCAAAGGCCATACCATACACTACCATTGAAAGGATAATCATCCACAATCGATCGTCGGGGTTACCCATACCGAATAGTCCGAAACGCAATACCCAGGCTGCCATACTCATCAACATCACATTCTTGATTCCAAATCGTTTCAGGAAGAAGGGGATAGCCAGAATGAAAAGTGTTTCCGAAATTTGTGAAATCGACATTACAATAGTGGAGTAGCGTACTACAAACGAATCCGCATATTGAGGAATGCTTTTAAAATCGCTCAGATAGGTATCGCCATACATATTGGTTAATTGAAGTGCAGCGCCCAAAAACATCGAGAAAATAAAGAACAGGGCCATTTTATAGTTGGCAAACAAGCGGAATGCTTTCAGTCCGAGCGAATCGGCAAGATTAACCTGACCCGAGCCTTTCATGGGTGGAGGGCAGGCAGGAAGAGTAAATGCATACATACCTAAAATTAAAGAGAAGGCAGCGGAAAAATAAAACTGCACTTCAGTGGCCTTATTACCGGTCAGGTTGGTAAGCCACATTGCAGCAATAAATCCGATGGTACCCCAAACCCGGATGGGCGGGAATGTTTTCACCACATCGAAATTATTTGCTTTTAGAATTGAATAGGCTACCGAGTTCGATAATGCGATGGTAGGCATGTAGAAAAACATGGAGACCAGCATAATCCAAAAAAATGCATTCGGACTTTCAACAAGGGTAAAACTAAACATTGCCGCACCACTCAACAGGTGAAGGATTCCGTATAATTTCTCGGCATTCACCCATTTATCGGCAATAATTCCAAAAAGAGCAGGCATAAAAATCGAAGCTATGCCCAGGGTCGAAAATACGGCACCGAATTCTGTTCCGCCCCACTGTCGTGTTTCAAACCAATATACGCCTATAGTTATTAACCAGGCTCCCCAGATCATAAACTGGAGAAAACTCATCACTGTTAATCTGAATTTAAGTCCCATTCGTGGTATTATTTAAAAATTTAGACACAAAAGTAACGAAATCTTTGGATTTTAAAAATATTCCTTTACCTTTGTCGGGATTTTCCGTTCTGGTTAAAGGCTGTCCTGCCTTCACACGATTATCAAATCGAAACATTCAACACAATACATCAATTTAATTTTTTAGTGTTCCAACGCTTACATTATTTTTCAGAACCTATGTCTCTGATAAACCTATCATCAAATTTATGAGTAATTATAACCTTACACAGCTCGAGTCAAAAGATATGGCCGAGCTTCGCCAGATTGCCCTGGAACTGGAACTTAAAGTTCCGAATTCAATGTCTCAACAATCTCTGGTTTACGAAATTCTTGACCGTCAAGCCGTTGTAAATGCACAGGCAAAAGCAGCAAAAGAAAAAAACAATCCACCCCGCGGACATCGTTCCCGAATGCCTTTGAAAAAGGGTGCTGATGCTAAAGCCAATTCTAAACCTGAAAAGAAAGAAGAACAACCATCAACTAAACCAACAGTTGAGGCTTCGAAACAACAATCAAAGGGGAAGAATGAGAGAAACAAAAAGTCGGCAGAAAAACCCGCATTTAAAGCAGAAAAAACCCAGGTAAAGGTAGAAGAAAAACCAATTGTTCAAACCGAAGCAAAGGTTCAAAAAGCTGAACCAGAAAAGAAACCAGCCAAACGCGGCCGTAAATCCAAAGCAGAAAAGGCACTTTTAGCTCAATTGGATGGAGCAAAAGCTCAGGCTGATACAGAGGCAACTACCTCTTCTGAAGTAGCAGAAAAACCTGTAGAAACAACAAAAGCAGAAACGAACAAAAAAGACGATTTTGTAAAAAATACCGAGCGTCAGCCTCGCATGCGTGTTATAAAAAAAATCAATCAGCCCGACCAGCCTGTAGTTGCCGGCAAGCATATTCTTCCTGAGCTGGAAGCTGAAGAAGCTTCAGATAACGAACAGGATGGTATGAATATACCTGCCGTTGCTGAAGAAACCGCCCTTATAAACACAGCTCAGGTGAGTGAAACAAATGTGGAGGGTCAAAACGAATCCAATGAAAATGCGAATCCTTCAGGAACAGGTGCTCAGCAACAGCAAATAAATGGTCAGTATCGTAACCAAAATCAACAAAACGGGAATGGAAACCGTCCGAAATATGTACCACAACGTCCTGAAAAACAGTATGATTTTGATGGCATTCTGGAAGCTACCGGTACACTCGACATGGTTGCCGATGGCTATGGTTTCCTTCGCTCGTCCGATTATAACTACTTAAGTTCGCCCGACGATATTTACGTATCACAATCGCAGATTAAACTATTCGGACTTCGTCCCGGTGATACGGTAACGGGAGCCATCCGTCCTCCGAAAGAAGGAGAAAAATATTTCCCGCTTATTCGTGTAAGCAAAATCAATGGTCGCAGTCCTGAATATGTGCGCGACCGGGTTCCTTTCGAACATCTTACTCCGCTTTTCCCCGATCAGAAATTCACCTTGTGTACAGGAAGAAACGATCCGCTTTCGGTTCGTATGGTCGATATGTTTTCACCCATCGGTAAGGGGCAACGTGGTTTGATTGTAGCTCAGCCCAAAACCGGTAAGACCGTATTGCTCAAAGAAATTGCCAATGCTATTGCCATCAATCATCCTGAAGTGTATATGATTGTTCTCCTCATCGATGAACGACCCGAGGAAGTTACCGATATGGCTCGTAGCGTGAAAGCCGAAGTGGTTGCTTCAACCTTTGATGAGCCGGCCGAACGCCACGTGCGTGTTGCTGCTATGGTTCACGAAAAAGCCAAGCGCCTGGTGGAATGTGGTCACGATGTGGTGATTCTGCTTGATTCAATTACCCGTCTGGCACGTGCATATAATACAGCCATGCCTGCTTCCGGAAAAATTCTGTCGGGTGGGGTAGATGCCAATGCATTGCACAAACCCAAACGTTTCTTCGGAGCTGCCCGTAATATTGAAAACGGTGGTAGTCTGACGATTATCGCAACTGCTCTTACTGAAACCGGATCAAAAATGGACGATGTTATTTTCGAAGAATTTAAAGGAACCGGTAATATGGAATTGCAATTAGATCGTCGTCTGGCAAACAAAAGAGTCTTCCCGGCTGTTGATATTATGGCTTCGAGTACGCGTCGCGACGATTTATTGCTCGATAACGACACGCTTAATCGCATGTGGATTCTGCGAAAGTACCTGGCTGATATGAATGCAGTGGAAGCTATGGAGTTTATGAAAGACCGCATGGAACGTACTATTAACAACGAAGAGTTCCTGCTGTCGATGATGAGCGAACGAAAATAAAGATTTTCTAACTTCAAATATTAATCAATTTAGTTAACTATAAAGCGATTTAAATCAATCCTGTTTTATAGAATCATTAACAAACAAATTACTATCGTATGAAATTATTGGAAGGAAAAGTGGCCATCGTAACCGGTGCAGCCCGTGGAATTGGTAAAGCTATCGCGCTGAAACTGGCAAGTGAAGGTGCTGCTATTGCATTTACCGATTTAACTATCGACGAAAATGCGCTGAATACGCAGAAAGAGCTGGAAGCCCTGGGTGTGAAAGCAAAAGGGTATGCTTCGAATGCAGCGAATTTCGACGAAACACATACCGTGGTGGAAGAAATACAAAAGGAATTTGGTCGTATCGATATCCTCGTTAATAATGCCGG
>JAVFAG010000033.1:11080-30285 GCA_034002585.1 Paludibacter sp. | reverse complement strand
CGGCTGAATTCATGGCATAAGCGCGGAAATAATAAGTTGTATACCTTTCTAAGTTATAGAACTCTGCTTTAAAGGAAGCGGCTGATCCGGAAACAGACTGACGTTCGGTCAAGCTGTTCAGCGGGTAGATGCTTTCTGCGTCAGCGAAACTCTTTTTCGTGTCGGCAATAGTTGGGAAAGGATGTTTGCTCATGCAAACTCCCATTTCCATCACAGCATCACCGCCATCAGAAGAAACTTTGCCATATACTTTAAAGTATGGAACAGAGTCAGGAACCAGATAACCACCTTCATCGAAGTAGCGGAGTCCATCGTCACACCTTTCGGCTCTAACGGTTTCAACGGTAGGGGTGTCGGAACAACCCACCAATAAAAGAGAAAAGAGTACGACGGTCAGGAAAGAAATCTTCTTCCATGTATCGAAATTACAGGTAATGCATAACTGGGTATTCATGGTTTTATGTGATGAGATTCATGGCAAACTTCATTTAAAAATCGGATTTTTCTATCTTTCCTTATATTAAATGTTTTAAAATAAGCTATTAGATTATATAGATTTAGTTATTCTAATTTATAGCATTAATCCTTAGTTAAATAAAAGAGGTATTTTACCCGCCCCTTAATTTAGTTTTTTATTAATCTGATTCCCATGCCTAACCTCTTACCAGAATAACTGTTGTACGAAAATTCACAATCCTGGATAAATACGCTATGGCCAGAATCTGAAAAAGAATCCTTGCCCCACCAACTTGAGGAATAGCCTAATTCTTGAAAAATTTCAGATTGTTTCGGAAGCAATATTCCATTCGGTAGAGCCGTGAATCCGGTTGAGTTATCGGCAGTTAAATATGGACTACTACAACGATTGAGCCAGTGACTAGTCCCTGCTTCCATTAAGCTGGTGGCTGAAGGAGATAGTGTTCCATTTTTAATAAAGTCTGACAACTCTTTAAACTCATCATATGCCGGAGTATGCCAACCGATGATTAAACCTCTTGGATCTGAGGCTGTGTACCAGTTATACAAACCTCCATAAATTTCACCAATTTTCGGATCATGATTATACCAGCAATAGGCGCCAGTGGTAAGGGTTTTCCATTCCTCTAAGTTAGAAACGTAAGGAATAGGATCGCCATTAGCGTAACGGGTCCCGCGGAAATTTTCTCTCAACCAAATTTGGCCATTAATGTTGGTTATGTGGTACAAATTACCATCAACATCGCTAACGGCATACGTTTCAAACTGAAGAGTGTCGCCGATACTTTCACCATACTCGTTACGGGCTTTCAACACGTAATAGTATACCTGGCTAATACTCAGCTCTTCAATCTTTATATTAACTTCAATTGGCATTTCCCCACTTACCGAAGAAAGGTTAATTTTTTTAGAAACTCCTCCTTTCGGCCAGATTTCAAACCAAACTTCTGCTTCACTTTTTAAAGGATTAACGCTCCCTTTAAGCACTGCTTCTGTCTTAGTGATGTTCTGAGCCTGCGCAGTTGCAACTAAAGGTTTGGTGGAGTTTTTAAACATTAACACGTCTCCATAACCTATACCGACTTCGTTGATAGCATAGGCACGTACATAGCATTCTTCGTTGGGTCCTATGTTATCAAAGGTGGCCGAGAACAAGCTTGGATCTTTGTAATCATGATTTACCCCCTCTTTATACTGATCTAACAAAACAGGGTTAGGATGAAGGCTAAAACACAGCCCTCTTTGTTGGATATCCTCTCCTCCATCGGAGATGATTTTGCCAATAACCTGGATCTTTCCGCCAGAGAGCAAGTCGACACTCACCGTTTCAACGGTGGGGGCGTCGTTCTGGCAACTAAATAAGAAAAATACGACGGCCAGGAAAGCTATTGCCTTCCAAGAGCCATCAAAATTTGATATCCTCATAATTTTTTCATTAATATCTCCTCAAAAACCTAAACAGATATATTGGTTATCAAGTTGCGAAACATGACAAAGATACATTTTTTTAAAGCAAGAAAAGTTCGGGTGTTTTTGCATTCAAAGAATCAAAATAATTATACAGACTATTGCACAACAATAGACAAATGTCTATCTTTACGCAGTCAATCTAAACCTGCACTATGAAGACAAACGAGATGATTAGAAAATTAAAGAAGGCCGGATGCTGGTTTTACAGCCACGGAGGCAACCACGACTGATGGCAAAGCCCCATTACAAACCAGAAATTTCAGGCACCAGGGAACGGAAGCCGGGACGTCGGGCCAGAACTAAAACGAAGCATACAAAAACAATCAGGGGTAGAACTTTAACCTCCAGCTAAAAAGCAGATATGGAAACAATCAATGTTATCATCGAACGTTCGAAAGACGGATTATTTACCGCAGTACCACAACACCATTATCCGGTAGGATTTTTCGGTTCGGGAAATACGGTGGAAGAGGCAATAGACGACTTACGTCAATCGCAGTCCGAAGCTAAGCAAATGTATCCGGAACTTCCCGATTTTGAATACCAGCTACATTACGATGTGGCCAGCTTCCTGCAATTGTTTGGTCGCAAGTTAAACCTTGCCGGACTGCAAGCCATTACAGGCATTAACCGAAAGCAGCTAAACCATTACGTAACAGGGCATAGCATACCATCTCCTGCAACGGTAAGAAAAATTGAACAAGGAATCAAATCGTTTCAAGAGGAATTAAGCCGCGTTGCATTTATTTGAATTGATCATTATACGTTTACGATGCTTCCCGGGCATGATCAGGAATCGGTAATAGATTCTTGCTGACCTGTTCCCGAAGTTGCCATAACCCTCTTTTTCAGGGGATGTCTAAAACAATCGCTGGCAATCCTTGTTATACAGTATCAATTCACATTAAAAACAAAAAATGAACCTCGAAGAAGTATTAAATTTCCGTCGATCAGTGCGACGTTACATCACCGACAAAGACCTCGACACCGAAAAAGTAAAACATTGCCTCGAATTGTCTACCCTGGCGCCCAACAGTTCGAACATGCAACTTTGGGAGTTTTATCACATTACAGACCGCGAGCTCATCAACAAAATGGCGCATGCTTCGCTATCTCAACCAGCTGTTTCCACAGCCAATCAGGTAGTAGTGTTTGTTACACGGCAGGATTTACACCGCCGGCGGTCGAAACAAATTATCGAATTCGAACGTGAAAATATCACGCGCAACAGTCCGGCCGAAAGCCACAGCCGGCGTATAAAGGCCCGCGAAGTGTACTACAACTACATGATTCCTTTTCTCTATGCCCGGTTTTTCGGATTGCTGGGTCTGTTCCGCAAGTTACTCACAGTGAGCGTAAGTCTTTTCCGTCCTATGTTTATCAATAGTACAGAGGCCGATCAACGGGCAGTGCTGCATAAAAGCTGTGCCCTGGCGGCTCAAACCTTTATGATAGCTATGGCAAACGAAGGTTACGATACCTGTCCTGTGGAAGGATTCGACAGCCGGCGGGTAAAGAAACTGCTTAAGCTACCGGCTGCCGCTGAAATTAATATGATTGTTTCGTGCGGTTATCGCGATGGCAATAAAGGAATTTGGGGTGAGCGCTTCAGGGTGCCGTTTGAGGAGGTATATAAACAGTTATGAAGGTTTTAACTTAGTCGAAATTATTTTTTTCGACTAAGTTAAATTCCATTTCCGATTAAGTCGTCGAGGTATTTGGTCTCTGAATTCGAAACCATCGCAATAAACTTCTTGTCTTTTCTTGTTAATTCACTTTTAATCAAACAGTATCTTATCATTCCAACAGAATTTAAGGTTACAAAAAAACCGACTGTCAGTTATTAACAATCGGTATTCTCAGTTGACTTACCAGGATTCGAACCTAGACAGGCAGATCCAGAAACTGCAGTGCTACCATTACACCATAAGTCAGTGCTTTATTTTCGGAGTGCAAATGTAATACTTTTTCGTAAATCAGCAAAACCAGCTGTGTAAATTTGCAAAAAAAATGTACTTTTGCACTTCCCAAATTAATCATTAATAATTAATCATTAAACAGAATGAAGGTTGTTTTGATCACTGGTGCATCAGGTCTGGTCGGAAAAACGCTGTCGAAGCTGCTTGCTGAATCGGGCTATACTGTGAGAAAACTGACTACCCAACGGGCGTTGACCGAACGGGAGGGCTTTTTTTACTGGAATCCATCGACAATGGAACTGGATGAAAAAGCACTTGAAGGGGTGGATTACATCATTCACCTGGCGGGAAGCAGTATTGGTGCAGGCCGATGGACCAACAAACGCAAACAGGAAATTGAAGAAAGCCGAACTGGTTCCGCCACACTATTATTCAACAAAGTAAAGGAACTGAAGATTGACCTGAAAGCATTTATTTCGTCTTCTGCCACGGGATATTACGGATCAACCACTTCTGAAACTATTTTTGATGAATACTCACCTGCCGGAAACGATTTTCTTGCTAAGGTTTGTGTTGCATGGGAGAAATCGGCCGACCGCTTTCAACTGGAAGGCATCCGCACGGTAAAGTTACGAACGGGTGTGGTATTGGCAAAAGGTGCCCCGGCACTGGAGAAGATGCTTTTGCCGATTAAACTGGGCATAGGCGGACCACTGGGCAATGGCCGACAGCACATGCCCTGGATTTACCTGGGCGATTTGTGCCGAATGTACCTTCGTGCAATTGAAGATGAAACCATGAGCGGCGCCTGGAACGCGGTGGCGCCTCAGCACATTACCAATCGCCAGTTGATGAAAGCGCTGGCACACAAACTTCATAAACCCTTCTTTTTTCCTCCGGTGCCTGCGTTTATATTGAAAATGCTGCTGGGCGAAATGGCCATTATCATCACCGATGGTAGCAGGGTAACTCCCCGCCGGTTCAATGCTTCCGGATTTACTTATGAAATTGAAACAATTTACGATTTACAACTCTGAAATAAGATGACAGAAAATACGATGCAAAACAACCCGCAATGGGCTGAAGAGCTGGTTCGTCTGGCAGAAATCCTGGCTCAAACCGGCCTTGAATCAACTGTAAAATGGGGATCTGACGTATTCACCTACAAAGGTAAAAACGTGGTGAGTTACGGTGGTTTTAAAAATTTCGTTTCCCTTTGGTTTTACAATGGAGTATTTCTGAGCGATCCCTATAAGGTGCTGGTGGCCGCTTCCGATGGTAAAACCAGGTCGCTGCGCCAGTGGCGGTTTACCTCTATCGATCAGATAGATGACTCCAAAATTCTGGATTATGTGCGTGAGGCAATTGAAATAGAGGAAAAAGGGTTGAAGCTGGCTCCTGAAAAACACCATACCGTTGAAATTCCTGAACCGCTGGCGTCGGCACTAAGCTCCGACAACCAACTCAATGATGCTTTCGCAAAACTGACTTCCGGCAGAAAAAAAGAATATTGTGTGTATGTGGCTGAAGCCAAACAGGAAAGCACGAAACTAGCACGTGTTGAAAAAATTATTCCGATGATTTTGCAGGGCATTGGCTTGAATGACAAATACAAAAAGAACTGCTGATCTTAATAATTACCCTTAAATACTGGTATCGTATGAAAAAATTGCTTCTGCTCTTGTTTATACCGTTAAACACTTTTGCCCTGTCCTGGTCCTGGGGTATTAAAGCTACAGGTTCTCATCAACCCGGTGGCGATATGGAAATTGTTGCCGACAGAGATGGAAACACGGTTGTTGCCGGCTATTTTCAGGAAGAACTCATACTCGGAGATTTCAGGTTGTACACCGAAGATGATTATTATTCCGATATCTTTCTGGCCGGCGTAAGCAAGGACGGAAAAGTGCGCTGGGCTAAAAAGATAGAAGCCGGAAACAGCTACGAAAACCAGATTGGTCTTGCTACCGACGACGACGGGAATATCTACCTTACCGGCGCCTATAATGCCTATATTTTCGCAGCCAAATACGATTCATCGGGAAACGAAATCTGGTCAACCAATTTCGCATACAAATACAACGGCTATGGTGCATCAATTGCTACCGACCAGTTCGATAATGTGTATCTTCTGGGTGGAAATGGCTGGAGTTTTATTGCAGTCCGACTAAATTATTACGGCAAGGTCGACTGGGTCCGGAATCATCAAGTCAACTACTCGGCGGGCTTTGCCATCAACAACATGAAGGTGGACAAAGATGGAAACATGTATTTCGCCGGCACATTCGATTATTCGCCTATTCAACTCGGTACTTTCAAAATTGAACAAAAAGGAAGCGCTATTTGGGGAAAAATATCCCCCGAAGGAAATTTTACCTGGGTAAAAACTTCGACAGGAAGAGTGAACAATGCCCGGATAGCCATTACTGGGAATACACTTTACCTGAGTGGTTCGTTTGGCACCGAACTGAAAATGGGCGACGTAACTCTGTACGGACTGTGCTGTGGCAATCCCAAACCCTTTATTGCACGGTTCGATACCGCCGGAAATCAGGTTTGGGCAAAATACGGACACACTACCTATGAATCGAAGGGTGGAATTTCGGATATCAAAACCGACCTCGATGGAAACCTGTATGCGACCGGCGGCTATTTTACCTGCTATGGTGTGCATTGCACCGAAGGCGATTATTTCCTTGAAAAATACAACAGCAGCGGAAATGTTCAATGGAGGGCTGATTTTAACCACCCAAGTGGTGATGGCTGTCCATCCTTTGATTTTGATGCTTACGGAAATATTTACAATACAGGCAGAACGATGGCTGCCAATTTTATAGACCCCTACAGTGAAAACGCCTCCAACTCGTATGGAATTGGAAAACTCGCTACCGGCCAGACCACCCGCCGACGCATCTCCCGTCCTCAGGCAGAACGAGTTCAATACATTTGCAGCGACAATGGGCTCATCACTCTGAAGGCAACAGGTGTACAACTGAAATGGTACAAAGATGCCACACTACAACAGCGTGTGCACGAAGGACCAGAATATACCCAGCACTTTACCACCACCGATACCCTGTATGTTACGCAAACAATCGGGACTACCGAGAGTTTGCCTAAACAGGTCATTGTGTATAAACCTTCACTTGATACAGTTCATATTGAATATTCAAAAGATACACTTTCTGTTGATTTTGATGAACTGGTAGGTTACCAATGGTATTATCAGGGCACTAAAATTGAAACTGCACGTCACCACCGATTGATTCCTGCTGAGAACGGACTTTACGAAGTGGAAATCCTTACCGGAGGCTGTTCCCGTCGCTTCGCCTTCGACTTTCAGCGCCCCAACCGTCCGGTAACAGATAGTCTGCGCTATGTTTGTCCCGATGAAAAAACACTGACCCTGACTGCAGAAGGAGAAAATATTGTCTGGTATGCTACTTCCCTTTACAGAGACACCATTTCAACAGGCACCACTTTTCAACCTGCGTTCAAAACAAACAGTATTGTTTATGTACGTCAAACCATCAATGGCATTGCCAGTTATCCACAGCAGGTAAAGGTGCTTTTTTCACCGATTAAAGATACAGTCATCACCAAAGGTCCGACTTTACTGATGGTATCACCGAACACCCGGTTCAGGTATCAATGGTATCACAACGACGAGCTTCTTACCGACTCCACCTACCGACTCGATGTAACTAAAAACGGAAGATATACGGTAACCATCATCGATAGCATTTGCAGTCGTACACTCAACACATACTTTGTAAAACAACCCGCTACAGCAACCACCACTTATTTTTTGTGCCCCGGAGATACTATACCCGAAATCAGGGTGGAAGGAAACAATGTCCTGTGGCTGTACCCCAATTACAGCACGATGAGGATCGACACAGTAGCCCGTGGATTAAGCTATCGACCCACAGCAGGACAAGCCTATATATACGTGGTTGAACAGGAAAATGGCTTCAATAGCTATCCAATGCTTATTTCACTGATGCGATCGAATTTTAAAGGACTAAAAATCAACAGTTACAACACCAGCCTATACCTTTCATCGGAGTATGGTAACGGTTACACTTTCGCCTGGTATCTGAACAACGATTCGGCTCCTTTAAGCACGAGAAATCAGATTTCCAATGCACCATATGGAGATTACCGCCTACGGGTTAGTTTCAACAATCGGTGCGACACCCTGATTCACTACCGGCATGTACCTGTGTACGACAGTATTCAGTACCTTTGCTCAGCAGGAAGTCCGCAACTGTATGTTGCTCCGACAATTCTAAATTGGTATTCGGACAAGGCATTAACAAAAAAGATACACAGCGGTTATTACTATTATCCATCGGTTATACAGCGCGATACCGTATTTTACGTTGCACAGCAACAAAATTCAATCACCTATTGGACTGGAAAGCTGGAACTGCGCTATCCCGATTTAGGGAAACTAACCCTTAAACAAAATGAGGATAAACTGGAAGTAACACCTGCAAAATCGTATTATAAATACGAGTGGATGCACGATGGCAAGATATTGACTGACACTTCTTCCATTTTTAAACCCGAAAAAGACGGAGTATATTGGGTAACCATCAGCGCCGGCAATTGCAGCACAGCGTTGAATCATCAGTTTGTACGAAGCAGTGCCCGCCCGGTTCTTAGTAATCCATCCTGGCGACTCTGGCCGAATCCGGCTGAAGATGTGGTTTGGATTGAAGGAAGTTCAGAGCAGACCGTTCATCTGAGATTACTTTCGCCGAACGGACAAATCGTGCTACAGGAGCAGCAGCAGTCGCTTCCGGCAAAAATAAATCTAAGCGAGGTACCTCCGAGTGTTTATTTTCTGGAAATATCACACGAATCGGGAAAATTTACTGAGAAACTAATCAAAAGATAAATTATTAAATCTCAATAATTGAAATTTAATAATTTCGTAAGGAGCAACATTTCTACTGGCCTTGTTCTTCCTTGTTATTAAACGGAGCAAGAATCGTAACTATAAACGATGGAATAGTAGCCACCAGCACCATCACAAAAAAGGTTTTGTAACCCAACAGATCGCTGAAGTAACCACTGAGCATCGACGGAAGCATAAATCCCAGGGCCATAATGCCATCGGCG
The DNA here is from genome assembly GCA_034002585.1 of Paludibacter sp. GTDB lineage: Bacteria > Bacteroidota > Bacteroidia > Bacteroidales > Paludibacteraceae > Paludibacter. Next base: position 21,289 of record JAVFAG010000033.1, on the reverse strand, counting down.
AAGGCGTAGTGAGCAGTCTTGTACTTGCCCGGGGATATTTGCTGCATGATATACAGGATTAAACCCACAAAGCCGAAGCCATACCCGAAATACTCAACAGCAATGGCCGACGAGATAAGGAAGATATTATCGGGCTGATAGTGCGACAGGAAGAAATACACCGCAAAAGGTAAATTGAAGGAAGCACAAAGCAAGAGCAGCGATTTCTTCAATCCACGGCGGGAAGTCATGTTGCCGGCCAGGATGGACCCCAGCACAAAGGCAGCCGATCCCACCACGCCGTAAATCATCCCGATTTGTGAAGTCGATAGTCCCAGTCCGCCATCGGCTACATCAGCTTTCAGAAACAAAGGCGCAATTTTAATGGCAAATCCTTCGGCAAAGCGGTAAAAGATAACAAAGAGAATACTCATCACAATGTTTTTCTTCTGAAAGAAACTGATGGCCACATCTTTAAGAGTACGCCATCCTTCGCTGAGTGAACGCACATCTTCTACGGCACTCTGACCCAACGGAAGAAATTTCATGTGATAGATTGATAAGAGTATCATGATAAGCGCATAAATCAGCATCACAATGGTCCAGGCCATGGTCACTCCCATTGTTTTCTCCAGTTCCCCTGCCACGTACACCAACGCACCACCCGAAAATATCTTGGCAATGTTATAGAAAGCGCCCTGCCATCCGACGTATTTCGATTGCTGCTGCGGATTTAATTCATTTAGATAAACACCCACAGTGGCAATATCGTGAGTAGCACCGCTAAAAGCTATAATGGCCATAAAAGCAATAGCATAGGCAAAGAAATCGGGCAGATGCAGTGAAAAAGCCACCAGGGCAAAGGAAATACCGGTTACCATCTGAGTGGTTACTACAAAAATCTTTTTAGTACGGAACATTTCAAGTATCGGACTCCACAAGGGTTTAAAGGTCCACGGAATCATGATAAGCGATGTCCACAGCGCAATCTGTGTATCGCTGATCCCCAGGTTTTTAAACATGAGCGATGAGGCCTGAGCCAGCGCCACAAAGGGCAGTCCCATGGCAAAATAAACGGTTGCTATCCAGGTGAGTGGATACTTGCTAATCAATTCTTTCATCAACTAAAAAAAAGACATTTGTTAGTAGTTAGTATCTGATTCCTTCTCATTCAGATTATCTGTAGTTTTGTGAAACGGAAATAATTCCCAGCATTTTACTTCTCGACAACATACAGGCGCCAATCACACCGGCATTATCGCCCAAACTACCCAGCTTTACTACAGTATCGTTGCTCACCAGATTCAGCGAGTATTTTTTGATGGCACTTTTCAGCGGCAACAACAGATAGTCGCCGGTCATGGCCAGAACACCACCTATCACCACCAATTCGGGATTAAACAAATTAATCAGACTGGCAATGTGCCGCCCCAGATTGAATCCTACTTCCTCAATCAGTTCAATCGCCAGCATATCTTCCTGCAGGGCCGATTTCAGAATATCCTCCTGTGTGATAGGTTCGTTCTGATTGCGTTTTTCATTTAAAATGGTGGAATATCCATCGGCCATTTTCTCCATAAACTTACGGTACACATACGATCCGGAAGCCTGTGTTTCCAAACAGCCCCGTTTTCCACAATGGCACAACACATCGTTGTCGAACACCGGCATGTGACCAAACTCGCCCGAAAATCCCGATTTACCGTAATACAATTGTCCGTTGATGATAACACCAAGTCCGAGTCCCCAACTGCAATTGATGTACAGAATATTTTGTTCGTTGGTCACTACTCCCTCCATAAACTCGCCATAGGCCATCGACCGCGAATCGTTGTCGATCGTGCAATGCAGTCCAAGCTTTTCGTGAAAAACTTCGGTAAGGGGTTGTTCGTTAAAGAAATACATACTATAGCTATGGCCTGTTTCGGTATTTACCCTACCCGAAATATTAATTCCTGCACTCAGAATTTTGGAACGTGGAACCTTCGATTTATCGATGAAGGTGTTGATAATCTTACAAAGCTGTTCGAAGCTTTCGGTAGTATTTTCGTAATTGAAAGGAAAACTTTTGGGAGGAACGATGACCTGACCTTTAAAATTTATAAAAGCCAGAATGATGCGAAATCGTTTGATATCCACCCCCAGGAAGCAGCCCGAATCGGGGTTAAGACCATACACATTGGGTTTGCGGCCTCCCTGCGATTCCTGCTTGCCAAAATCAATCACATAGCCCTCGTCGATCAGCTCTCCCAGCAACTTAGTAATGGTTGGAATGCTTAATTCAACATCCTTTCCGAGTTCCGAGATCGTATTATCACCCTTGCGGATAAAGTTTTTGATGATGTTCAGCTTCATCTGGGCATTCTTCGACCCAAGTTCGATTTCTTCAATTAATGTGTACTTCATAGGGTAGTATTTTAAAAAAGTCAGGCGACAACTTATTAAACACCTTGTAGGCTTTTAACGCACAAAAGTAATACATTTAATAATATAACAATGATTTTAAAGTTCAATTCTTCAAATTCAGACGTATTTTTGCCGATTAAAACCAATACAATCAGTTAAATAAATATTTTTATTTACTTTTCCTGTAGTTATTAAAATAATTTATTTATATTTGCACACATTTTAAACACAGATACTAAGTTATCGCTAATCATACAAGTGAACCATGAGAATAACAGCAACATTTCTCGACGAGATAAGCCACGACATACCCCATCAAAACTGGGGTGCGGATGAATGGGACCTGGATTTCCGGTTTATGAAGGAAGCTGGCATCGAGATGGTGGTTCTCATTCGTTGTGGCTACCGCAGGTGGCAAACCTTTCCTTCGCAAGTGCTGATCAGGGAAGAAAAGTGCTACCAGCCACCGGTTGATCTGGTGGAATTATTTCTTCGGTTAAGCACAAAATACGGAATGAAGTTTTACTTCGGGCTCTACGATTCGGGGCGATACTGGGAAGATAAAGACTTTTGGACAAACGGCAGTTACGAACGAGAGGTAGCTGTCAACAAGGCAGTTATTGATGAAGTCTGGAACAAGTACGGTCATCACAGCTCATTTGCCGGTTGGTATCTTTCGCAGGAATGCAGCCGCAACAATGGAAAAATCGTGGAGATGTTTTCCACACTGGGATTGTATTGCAAACAGGTTTCAGGAGGATTACCCGTCCTGATTTCCCCCTATATCGATGGGAAAAAGAGCATTAGTCAGTACACCACCCAAACCAGTCGCGACAGCGGCATCAGCCTGGAGGATCACACTTCCGAATGGGAACAGATTTTTAAAGGCATACAAGGAGCGGTGGACATTGTGGCTTTCCAGGATGGACATGTTGAATACGATGAGTTGGCCGCATTTTTAGCCACCAACAAACAACTGTGCGACAAATATGGTCTGCAATGCTGGACCAATTCGGAGACCTTCGACCGCGACATGCCTATCAAGTTTCTTCCTATTAAATGGGAAAAACTGAAACTGAAACTCGAAATTGCAGCATCGGTGGGCATCGAAAATGCCATTACCTTCGAGTTTTCGCATTTTATGAGTCCGCAGTCGGCCTATTTGCAGGCCGGGCATTTATACAACCGGTACCGGGAATACCTGGAATCGGACAATCATTAATACTATTAAAACTGGCATCCCATGAATTTTGAGGAATTAGCACAGCTTTACAAACACGAACTCACCGACAGCGTACTTCCGTTTTGGCTCAACCATTCACAGGATGAGGAATTCGGAGGCTACCTGACCTGCCTCGACCGGAGCGGGAAGGTGTACGACACCGATAAGTTTGTATGGCTACAAGGTAGGGAAGTATGGATGTTTGCCATGCTATACAACAAGGTAGAGAAAAAACAGGAGTGGCTCGATTGTGCCATTCAGGGTGCAGAATTTCTGAAGAAGTACGGTCACGATGGCGACTACAACTGGTACTTCTCGCTCACCCGCGAGGGGCAACCGCTGGTTGAACCCTACAACATCTTTTCCTACACCTTTGCCACCATGGCTTTCGGACAGTTGGCACTGGCTACCGGCAACAAAGAGTACGAAACGATAGCAAAGACCACCTTTGACAAGGTATTATCGAAAGCTGGTAATCCCAAAGGAAAATGGAACAAGGCATATACCGGAACGCGAGAATTGAAGAATTTCGCCCTGCCCATGATTCTTTGTAACCTGGCACTGGAAATTGAGCACCTGCTCGAACCCGGGTTTCTGAATACAACCATTGAAACTGTCATCCACGAAGTGATGGAGGTGTTTTACCGTCAGGAACTGGGACTGGTCGTTGAGAATGTGACCGCCGACGGTGATCTTTCCGATACCTTCGATGGACGGTTGATCAACCCGGGGCATGCTATTGAAGCGATGTGGTTCATCATGGATTTGGGCGTTCGGTTAAATCGTCCGGGACTCATTCAGCAAGCTACCGATATCGCAATCAAGATGATAGAATACGGATGGGATAAGCAGTACGGAGGCATTTTTTACTTTATGGATCGCAAGGGCAATCCGCCCCAACAACTCGAATGGGATCAAAAGCTATGGTGGGTGCATGTGGAAGCACTGATTACCACCATTAAAGGCTACCAGCTTACGGGCTCTCAGCAATGTCTCGAGTGGTTTGAGCGCCTGCACGACTACACCTGGAGCCATTTCCGCGACTCCGGGCATCCCGAATGGTTTGGCTACCTGAACCGTCGGGGCGAAGTATTGCTCGAACTCAAGGGTGGCAAATGGAAAGGCTGTTTCCATGTACCCCGAGGACTGTACCAATGCTGGAAAACCCTGGAGAAGTGCCCGGCACGGACTGAAACAACAGGAAAAAGGAGCAATCTGGCTCAACTAATCAACAAAGTGGCTTTATAAATCTGATATAATTTACTAATCGTTTTAAAATTAAATGTTATGAGAAAAATTACGTTTTTAATTGCTGTAACAGCAATAGCCGTTCAGGCATTGGCAGTAGAACCAACCTGGACTCGAGTATGGGAAATGAGTGCAACTCTGAGCACTAATCCGGCCTATATAGGCACAAGTAACAATGTACGCGGTATGGCCGTAGGTACTTTTGAAAACGAAAAAGTGGTGGTAATTCCTACCCGTGAAGGTGGAAATGCTGTAAAGCTTTTATTAGCAGCAGATGGAACAGAATGGAAGAACCTGAATGTAACGGGTATTGCAGGTGGAACATTTGCAATCAGTGATGCTGGAGTAACCACCGATGGTAAAATTTTAGTAGCCAACATGGTAAATGCTGCTGCCGCAGTTTTTAAGGTATATCGTTGGGACAACTCCACCGATGCCCCCACCGTTGCTATTTCTTACACCCTCGATGCAGCTCACCGTATTGGTGATCATATCACTGTAAAAGGAAGCACTGCCGATGGTACTGCAAAAGTGTACGCCATGAGTACTGCGTTGGTAGCAACAAAAGCAACCCTGTTCCGTTTCGATATGGTTTCGGATGGAAATGGTGGTTATGTATTCAGCAACACACCAACTGTTATCACCAATCAGATTAGTGCAACTGGAGGTTATAATTCAGTTGATATGCTTCCCGACAATGCCTATCTGTACAAGTACAATGGTTCGCAAATTATGAAACTCAATTCCGATGGAACTTCTGCAGGTCAATCAAGTTCATCAGCTATTGTAGCTACCGGTGGTAACAGTGTTCGTTACCTGCTTACCAAGGATGCGGTAAATCCAAGTGATCCCGACACTGTTTACGTTGCTTACTTCCGCTATGGATCAGGACAGGAACGTGCCAATATCGTAAAATTCCCGGGCGGAACTTTGAATGATGCAGGAACCGCTATAGCCACCTATCTTCCTGCTTTAGGAACAAATGCAAACAGTAACGGTGCCGGCCGTGTAGCTATCGACGATGTAACTGCCAATTCACTCAATCTGTATGTAATGAGCACTAACAATGGTATTGGTAAATATTCCATCAGCTGGCCTGACATCACTACCTCAGTAAAACCTGCTACCAGCGAAATGGCTATTACTCTGAATGGTTCTGTTCTCAGAGTTGAATACGACAAAGTAGTTTCTATTGAGTTGTTCAATATCATGGGACAAAAAGTAAAATCCATCACTCAATCCAACGAACTTTCGGTGGAAGGACTGAGCGGCGTACACATTGTGAAAGTACAGGCTGAAGGCCAGGCAACTAGTACCCGTAAGTTAAACATCCGCTAATTCATTTTTCCGGGACAGTTAATCATTAATGACACTGTCCCGGAATTCACCTTCAATTCATTAAAACTATTCAGGTATGATTCGAAAAATTACACTTTTAGTGATTGCTTCTGCACTTACATTAGGTGCTATGGCTCAGCTCACTTTTACACGCGTATGGGAGCGCAGCGACTCAGCCTTTCAGGTGACGGCCGACGATGCCACAAAAAAACCCGTATATTTCGACGACATGAATACCCGTGGTATTGCTGCCGGGGTAATTAATAGTGCCAGCGGTCCGGTTGAACGGGTGTTTCTGCCCAGCAGAAATGCATTAGGCAACGTAGTCAGGGTACTTGATGCTGCAACCGGAGCCGATGTAAAATCGCTCGACATGACAGGAGTCACAGGAGGTGGATTTGTAATCAGCGATGCAGGCATGACCGAAGATGGAGTTTTGCTCGTTTCAAACTGTACACACAGCAGCTCCGGCCCGTTCAAAATATATAAATGGACCAACGAAGACGAAGCGCCGGTAACAGAAATTTCTTTTCCATCAGCGGCCGCCCGGTACGGAGATAAAATAACGGTTACCGGCAACTACAACGACGGAACTGCACGTATTTATACGATTGCCGGAGGTGCATTGTCGAATTACAAAGTTCAGTACTTTGCCATGGAGCAGGTAGGAGGAGTATGGAAATTCAAACAAACACCCGATGAATTGAATACAGCCATCACTGCAACTTCGTCGAATTTTCATCAGTTTTCAGTAGGTCCCGACAATGGTTTTTACTTCCGATCTGTGGGATTGAGTAATTTCCAGCAAATTAAATCGGATTTAACCGCTAATATTGGCAACACTCACCCTGCTACAATGGCTCAGGGAGGCACTTTACCAGTATTCATTAAATCGGTAGGCAATTTCGACTATGCCTGCTACCTTCGCTATGGAAGTCATGCTACGTATGCAAAACCTGCTGTTAATCAGGTCGAAGTGATTAAAATCGATCGTTCACAGGGAATTAGCAGTGCCACTGTGGTAGCTACTTCTCCATCGTTTGGGAAATTAGCTCCGGGCAATGGAGCGGGAAATGTAGTTGTAAAACACATGCCCAATGGCGATGCCGATGTATTTATACTTTCCACCCAAAACGGAGTGGCCCGCTACCGGCTTTCGGGAAGTGAAATTGGCACAGGCATTTCATCTGTAGCAAACTCATTTGCGAGTGTAGTGGTTGCCGATGGAGAAATCCGCGTGGAAGGTATCACCAGTGCGGGATTGAGCCTTTACAACCTGATGGGACAGATGATCGATTCGAAAGAAAATACGACGACTATGCAGGTTGGTCAACGTAAAGGTATCTATGTTGTACAGGTAACAGAGAAAGGCCGCACAGTAACAACACAGAAAATAGCACTTTAATATTTCGGGGAGATCGGTATTCGGATGATCATGTATCAACATATAAAAGCATTCCATTTTTTTAAATTTCTTTTCATGAAAACCAGTTTTTTTCTCTTGACCGGACTACTTGTACTCTTGCCTTCATGTGTTAGTCTGCATCGCGATGTAGTTGTTGTGGGAGGTAGCGCCAGCGGTACAGCTGCCGGCATACAGGCAGCCCGGTTGGGAGCAAAAACTCTTATTATTGAAGAAACTCCCTGGCTGGGAGGAATGCTGACTGCTGCCGGGGTATCGGCTGTGGATGGCAATCACAAACTGCCCTCGGGCTTCTTTGGAGAGTTCCGCGACAGTCTGATTAGCCGATATGGCAGTGCACAGGCCCTCCAAACCGGTTGGGTGAGCAATGTATTGTTCGAACCGCGGGTTGGTAATGAAATACTGCAATCCATTGCCGCAAAGGAACATAAGCTGGGAGTGTGGCATTCCACAACCTTCAATTCCATTCAAAAAACAAAAAAAGGATGGAAAGTGCAGGTTCAAAAAGACGGTCGTACCCAATGGATTACTGCTTCTGTTGTGATTGATGCCACAGAACTGGGCGATGTAGCCAAAGCAGCCGGAGTTCGTTACGACATCGGCATGGACGCTCGGGCGGTGAGTGGAGAAGACATCGCACCCGAGCAGGACAACGACATCATTCAGGACCTAACCTATGTGATGATTCTAAAAGATTACGGGGTAGATAAAACCATCGCAAAGCCGAAAGGATACGATGCTTCGTTGTTTTTCTGCACTGCCAAATCGCCCGATTGCACGCAACCCAAACCGGGACAAGCCGTATGGCCGGCCGATAAAATGATGACCTACGGGAAACTACCCAACGGTCGCTATATGATTAACTGGCCCATTGAGGGCAACGACTATTTTGTGAACATGCTTGAAATGAATGCTCTGGAACGCGAAGAAGCGATTCGTAAAGCAAAGCATTTCTCATTATGCTACCTGTATTATCTTCAGACAAGGCTGGGTTTCTCAACCTTTGGCCTGGATGACGAACAATTCCCCACCGACGACCATTTCCCATTGATTCCCTACCACCGCGAAAGCCGTCGCATCCACGGATTGGTGCGATTCAATGTGAACCATGTATCCAAACCCTTTGATCAACACGAAGCGCTGTACCGCACCGGAATTGCAGTGGGCGACTATCCTATCGACCATCATCACAAACGGAATCCGGAATGGGACAAGCTTCCCGAACTTCATTTTTATCCCGTGCCTTCGTACAATGTACCCCTTGGAGCGCTTATTCCTAAAGAAACTGATGGATTGATCGTTGCAGAAAAATCTATCTCGGTTTCCAATATCCTGAATGGATCAACTCGTCTGCAACCAGTAGTATTGCAAATCGGACAGGCAGCCGGAGCACTTGCAGCCACTGCTATTCAACAACATAAAGCAATCGCCGAAGTATCGGTTCGCGACATTCAAAACATCCTGCTCGAAAGAGGTGTTTACCTGCTGCCCTATCTCGATGTGCCCCGCGAGCATCCGCATTTCAAGGCTCTGCAACGCATTGGTTCTACGGGCATCCTGAAAGGAGAAGGCCGTAATGTGGGCTGGAGTAACGAAACCTGGTTCAATGCTGAAAAGCCGGTGGAGACTTCGGCTCTAAAAAAAGACCTTTCAGATTTTGAATCCACCTTTCAATGGAACTTCCGCGGCGATCAACTAACCGTTGAAGGCAGCTTCCAGCTGATAGTAAAACTATCCGGCCATTTTAACAAGCCAACACTGAGTGCACCGGAATATCAAAGTATGTGGCAAATAGCCGGACTCGGCATCTATCAGTCCGAACGGCTGATTACACGTGGCGAACTAGCCGTGATGCTCGATACTATCATACAACCTTTTGAATTGAAAAAAGTGGACATCCATGGTAACTTTCTAAATTAAAAAAACGAAAACTAATTTTTGGTCAGGAGCAGGGATACCACTTGCCGACTATCAACTTAACAACACATGAAGCTGTTTTTCCGATTTCTCGTTTTAATTCTCCTCACCGGATGCATCGTGCTGAATACCAGCGCCATCAACAATCCCGTGAAGTACGTCGATCCTATGATCGGATCCGATTACCATGGTAACGTGTTTATAGGTGCCAGTGTTCCCTTTGGGATGGTGCAATTGGGCCCAAACAACATGAGCAAGGGTTGGCACTGGTGTTCGGGTTATCATTATTCCGACAGTACCATCATCGGCTTTTCGCATACGCATCTCAATGGCACGGGTATCGGCGATTTGGGCGATATTCTTTTTATGCCCACAACCGGCAAACCTACTACTTTTAAGGGATCGTTCGATGATTTATCCAAAGGGTATGTTTCGCTATTTTCGCACGATAAAGAAACCGTGAAGCCAGGATACTATTCTGTTCAGCTGAAGAAATACAACATTAAGGCAGAACTTACTGCTACCAACCGTGTTGGGTATCATCGCTACACTTTCCCTAAAAGCCAGCAGGCCAATATCATTGTCGATTTGGGTGAAGGTATCGAGTGGGATGAGCCTACCGAAACTCATTTGAAACAACTGGATGCCCGCACTATCGAAGGATACCGTTATTCGC
>JAVFAG010000033.1:3713-10980 GCA_034002585.1 Paludibacter sp. | reverse complement strand
ACTTTCCCTAAAAGCCAGCAGGCCAATATCATTGTCGATTTGGGTGAAGGTATCGAGTGGGATGAGCCTACCGAAACTCATTTGAAACAACTGGATGCCCGCACTATCGAAGGATACCGTTATTCGCGGGGCTGGGCTAAAAATCAGAGAATCTATTTCCGGGCTGTATTTTCAAAAGATATGATTTTTACTAAGGTGATTGAACCCGTTTTTCGTCCCCGTTCAAACGACAGTATTGAGGTCTATAAAGCCGTGTTAAGTTTCGAAACCGAACACAACGAAGCCGTAGAAGTAAAAGTCGGCATCTCGTATGTAAGCTGTGCCAATGCCGCTGAAAACATGGCTAAAGAACTTCCCGGATGGAATTTCAATCAAACCGTAAAAGAAGCTCAGCAACTCTGGAATCGTGAATTATCAAAAATTGATATTTCAACTTCCGATCCCGGTGTGCGGACCATGTTCTATACTTCTCTTTTTCGTACCATGATTTCACCTTCTGAATTTTGGGATGTGAATGGTGAATACCGTGGAGCTGATGGAAAGGTGTACCGCAGTGAAGGCTTTGTTCCTCACACCATCTTTTCACTCTGGGATACCTACCGCACCTTCCATCCTCTGCAAAGTATTCTGAATCCCGTACGTACTGCGGATTGGGTCAATTCACTTCTCGACATCACCGAAAAGCAGGGGTCGCTTCCCATCTGGCATTTGGTGGGAAATGAAACCGGCACCATGGTAGGCGTACATTCCATTCCTGTAATTGTGGATGCTGTTCTTAAAAATATTAACGGAATAGATACAGAAAGGGCCTATCGTCTGGTACGCAGTTTTGAAGCACGCAACGACCGCGGACTGAATTACGTTCGTCAGCAGGGATGGATTCCGGCCGATAAGGAAAACTGGTCGGTATCGAAAGCCCTGGAATATGCAGTAAATGATTATGCCATCGCATTACTGGCAAAGCACCTGGGCAAAACTGCCGATTATGAGCATTTTATGAAACGGGCAAAACACTACGAGCATTATTTTGATGCGAAACGTGGTTTCCTGCGTGGCCGACTGGCTAATGGTCAGTTCCGTAGCGAATACGATCCCTCCTTTTCGCTGCACGAACAAGCCGATTATGTAGAAGGAAACGGATGGCAATATACGTTTATGGTGCCACACGATGTGAAAGGACTCATCCATCTTTTTGGAGGAAAAAAACCCTTCGAAACCAAACTCGACAGTTTATTTACAGTGAGTTCACAGCTCAACGAAGGAGCATCGATTGATATTTCAGGATTAATCGGGCAGTATGCACATGGCAATGAGCCCAGTCACAGCACCATTTATATGTACAGCTATGCCGGTCGTCGCGATAAAATGGCCCAACGCGTACGTCAGGTGATGAAGGAAATGTATCGACCCATTCCTGCGGGACTGTGTGGCAACGACGATTGCGGACAGATGTCGGCCTGGTACGTGATGAGTGCACTGGGACTGTATCCGATGAATCCGGTGAATGGCGAATATGTACTGGGCAGTCCGATTGTGCAAAAAGCAACCATCCGGCTGGAAAACGGAAAGAAAATTCGCATTTCAGCACCTAAGTCAGCTACGCATCCTGTTCCTGAAAAGGTGTTTTTCAATGGAAAAGAAATTACGGAACCACATATAACCCATGCAGAACTAATGCTGGGAGGCAAGCTCAGGTTCAACATGACAAACTAATAAAGCACACAAGCACATTAACAATATGAAGAGAGCAATCACAATTTTTTCACTAAGTATGTTCATGCTTACCCTGACTGCACTGGTACAGGGGCAGACAGTTCGCGGAGTGGTTACCGACCAGAAAGGCGAAACCATTATCGGAGCAACCGTTTTGGAAAAAGGCACCAACAACGGCACCATTACCAATTTCGATGGTCAGTTTACCCTGCAGCTGCGAAATTCACCCGCCACGCTTGAAGTTTCGTATGTAGGATACGTAAAACAGGAAGTACCGACAGCCGGCAAATCCAACTTCACCATTACCTTGCTGGAAGACACCAAAAAACTGGACGAGGTAATTGTAGTAGGGTATGGTGTACAGCAACGCTCGTCGGTCACCGGCGCAGTGGCCAGCATCAGTGGCGACAAACTGACCAAAATTCCTTCCGACAACATCTCCACCATGCTGGGAGGACGAATTGCCGGATTGGTAACCCGTCAGCAAAGCGGGGTGCCCGGTGAAAACGGTGCCACCATCAGTATCCGCGGAGGATCCAATGCCTTAGTTCTTGTAGATGGTGTAGAACGGGATTTTCAAAATCTGGACCCTTCGGAAATCGAAAGCTTCACAGTGTTGAAAGATGCAGCATCAACCGCCATTTACGGGGTACGGGCTGGTAACGGAGTGATTCTGGTAACCACCAAACGCGGAAAATCGAATGAGAAAATAGCCGTTTCCTACGATGGAATTTTTACCGCATCTACCAATACTAACTTTCCTGAGTTTCTTACAGGACCTGAGTACGCCCATTATCACAACCTGGCCAAAACACTCGACGGACAGCCTATTGAGTTCGACGAACGTCGTATCGGTTATATCACCAACGGCAACGACCCGCAGGGCATCTGGGGAAACACCGACTGGATGAAGCTGATTTTTAAACCATTTGCACCGGGAACCAACCACAAAATCAATCTTACGGGAGGAACCGACAAAATTAAATTTTACGTGGGTTCCAGTTATCTGCGGCAGGACGGGATTATCGACAAGGTAAGTTTCGACCGCTATAACCTGCGTTCCAACCTGGATATTAAATTCACTGATGATCTTACCTTTAAGGTAGACATTGCAGGACGATTAGAGCAGAGACAACAACCCGGCGTTTCACCGGGAGCAGCCGACCCCAGTGCATCGACAGCCAACGGAGGAGCCACCATGGGCTATAAAAATATTATCTATTACGCTATAGCAGCAGCTCCTGTGGTGAATCCGAAAATGAAGGACGGCACCTGGATTGGCTACAACAATCCGCTGATTGCCCGCGACGAATCGGGCTTCCGCGACCACAAATCGCGCGTGGTACAGACTACAATGGGATTGAATTACGATGCCAACAAATTATTAAAAGGTCTGAAACTCACAGCAAACTTCGGCTACGATTTTACCAGCTCTTTTGCAAAAGCACTTATCCTGCCGGTTGAGCAGGCCACTCCGCAATACAGCACAGGTCTGGGCGAAGGTTCGGTGCAGCAGCTTACCTACGGTTATTCCCCGCATCGCATTGAAGGTATCAACGAACTCATGGATGCAGCCGCGTTCAGCTCCAAGTACACCTTTCAGGCCATAGCCAATTACCTGAATAAATTCGGCGATCACAATGTGGGCGTCGACCTGGCCTGGGAACAGAGCGGTGCCTACTCCAATTCCTTTTCAGGATATGTGGAGAATATGCCGTTGACCGATTTGCCGGAACTATCAAAAAGCGCCAACTTCCCTGAAATACCGGTGTATGGATCAAGCGGACAATCGGGTCGTGCCGGACTGGTATCGCGTTTCAACTATTCGTACCTCGACCGCTACATGATTCAGTTTACCAACCGCACTGACTGGTCATCGAGCTTCCTGGGGAACAACAAACTGGGGATTTTCCCGGGCGTATCGATGGGTTGGCGCATTTCGGAAGAAGATTTTGTAAAAAAGAATGCCGGATTGAACTTTATCGAAAACCTGAAACTCCGCTTATCGTGGGGTGTATTGGGTAACGATGTGGTTGCCGCCTCAAGTTATCTTGAAAATTACGCCATCACCTCCACTTCAACCGTCGTTTTTGGCGACAATGGCTATCAAAGTATTTCACCGGTAAACATCCCCAACAAAGACCTGCGCTGGGAAACAGTGACCACCTACAATGCCGGGATAGAGTCGGTATTCTGGAATGGACTTCTTTCGCTGGAGTTCGATGCTTATTACAAAGTGAGAGAAGATATTCTGGGCCCGGCACCTTCCATCTATCCACCTTCTATCGGAAATAACTTCCCGACCTATGTGAACTTCGGTACGATTGACACCCGCGGATTTGATGTGATACTGGGACACAAACGCACCATCAACAAAGACTTCAATTACTTTGTAAGCGGCACCTTTACCTATGCCAACAACCGTTATGTAAAGTGGACTCAAAGCGCCAATACGCCTAAAAACCTGCTGGTAATCGGCAATTCGCCCGGAAGTGTGTACGGATATCAGTCGGCTGGATTGTATCAGGACGAAGACGATTTGCGGTATTCACCCAAAATGTCGGATGAAGTACGTTTGGGCGATATTAAATTCAACGATTTCAACGGAGACGGAAAAATTGACAATTCCGACCGCGTACTCATTGCCAACAGTCCGCTTCCCAAAATCAATTACGGGATGAATCTGGACATGCAATACAAGGACTTTGAAATGAATCTCTTTTTTCAGGGTGCTGCCATCAGCGATGTAATGTTGTCGGGTACCTATCAGGCACTGGGCTATTCGGACGGAACCTTCTTTACCCAGATTTTCAAATGGGGGTCGAATCCGCCCCGTTACCTGGCCGAAGGTAGCTGGACACCCGATAACCGCAATGCCGAATATCCACGTCTTTCGACACAAACCAGTTCGAACAATGCACAAATCAGCGATTTCTGGAAACGCGATGCTTCCTACCTTCGTCTGAAGAACATGCAGGTAGGGTATAACCTCCCGGGACAGCTCGTAAAAAAGATGAAGCTGGAAAGTGTACTGTTTTATCTCTCAGGCACTAATCTGTTGACTTTCTCGAAACTGAAGTACATTGACCCGGAAGCGCCAAGTGTAAACAACGGATACTATCCGCAGCAACGTGTTTTCTCTTTGGGTCTGAATATCAAACTGTAAACTCTGAACACTTATGAATACGAAACGAAAAATCAAAAATTCTCTCATCGTGGTGATGGCACTGCTCTTGAGTTCCTGCCTGGATGTGATCGACATAAAACCACGCGACACGTATATCAATACCGTGGCTTTTAAAAATGAAAACAGCGTACGGTTGTACCTGAACTCCTTTTATCCGATGTTACGTAATTTCAGTCAGTTTGGCTCAAAAGCACTCGGCAACAATTCCACTATGAGCGACGGACTTACCGACATCCTGAAATACGGAGGTATTGTGGCCGGTGTAGGTGATGCCAATATTATTACTACAGTTGATGGATATGTTTCCACAGCTGCCAATCCCTTCGACACCTGGACCTATGGATACGACATCATTTTTGATGTGAACCGTTTTCTTGCCGGTTTAAAGGAATACGAAGCAAAGTTTGGCAGTAAGGCACAGTCGTTCGAAGCCGAAGCCCGTTTCTTCCGCGCTTATGCAGCCTTTATGATTATGCGTTCACATGCCAGCGAATCGGAGGATTTAGGACTTATCATCCGCAGCGACCTCGAGCAGATGGACGCCTCTCAAAAAACAAAAGCCCGCAGTAGCATCAACGCTTCCTGGGATTTCATCGAGCAGGATTTGGAATACTGCATTTCAGGTGACCGTCTACCAAAGGATGCTCAGACTGGTCAGGTTAGTCATTACGCAGCACAGGCGCTGAAAGCACGCGCCATGCTCTATGCCAAACGGTACGACAAAGCCATAGCAGCAGCCCGCGCAATTCAGGGTAAGTTCAGTTATATAAACGAGTATGCTTCTATCTTTAAGAATATCAACAATTCGGAAGTGATCTTCGGCGTTTACTGGAAATATCCGGAACTAACCCATAACCTCGATTTGCGTTATGCACCTGCCGGAGATATTCTTGGGCAGGGATTACTGGCGATGGCCGGGCCTACACAGGAATTTGTGGATATGTACGACATGGCCGATGGAAGCAGGTTCGACCCCTCGAATCCAGCGCACAATGCCCTGCGGTTTGTAACCGACGAGAATTCCCTGCAACGCGATCCTCGTTTGAAAGCAACGGTTTTGTTCAATAATTCATCCTGGAAAGGGCGTAAGTTGAAATGCTATTTCGACGAAACAACAGGCAATTACGAGATAGATATGAAGAACTTCCCCTACAGTAAGGTGAATGCACCCGGAAATACCGTAACCGGTTACTACATGCGGAAATTTATCGATGAGAACAATACCGATTTCGTATCGAAGGGAAGTGAGCAGGACTGGCCGGAATTTCGCTATGCCGAAACAATGCTGATACTGGCCGAATGCCTGGCACAAACACCTTCGGGAATGGCTGAATCACGCACTATCGTTCACGAATTGCGTAAAAAACGCTTTGGTAACGATGCCATAGCAGCACCTGATTATAGTACAACAGCAGCCGCGGTAGACTACATCCTGAAAGAACGTGCTGTGGAACTGGCCTTTGAGGGACACCGTTTCTGGGACCTTCGCCGTACCGGAAAAGCCCTTCAGGTGTTGAACGGAAAACGGTATAACGGAGTAAAATGGACAAAGAAAACCGATGGAACCTTTAGTTCTGAACTGGTGAGCTGCGATACCGGAATTCGTCGTTATCACAGCAACTGGGAGGCTTTCCCTATTCCGGAAAGTGAAATCCGGAATAACACGGAAGCAAAACAAAATAAAAACTGGTAACCAACACATCCGCTTTGCTACGCTGATTGAACTTCACTCCGTGTACTGAGCGGGTCTAAAAAAACTACGATATGAAACTCTTACAAATTATACCTGTCCTGATGATAGTAACGCTGCTGGCAGGCTGTCAGGACCTGGATATTCCGGATTTAAGCAGCGATAACACCATGAGTTCTATCAGCTGTACAGTGGTGCTGGAAGAAAAGATGAATGCCATTGGCAGTCGTCCCGAAGACCAGACTGTACGCTTTACCGGCTCGATAACCGAAAACGGCATCATCACTTTTTCGGGGATAAACGAACTTACCGACGAACAAAAACAACGTGCCCGTTTTATGGCGATTATTCCTCTTACAGCTACGTTGGTTGAAAAAGACGGTTCGGGAAGGATAATTGGCAACGGCATTGGCGGCATTCGTACCCTCTCGAAAAAAACCTATTATTTCCACGTCATCGCAGCCAATGGCGCTGACCGTAAATATGTACTCACATTTAATTAATACAATAAATTTTTACCGTATGAAAACAAAATTTTTAATTCCTTTTCTGGTTCTGGCCGGGATGTTAGTAACCTTCAGCGCTTGCGATAAAGAAGGTAATCCCGATAATATTCTCGCGGAAAATATGATTACCGTGAAGAATATCGCCGACATTCAGGTGTTGCTCGACAATAC
>JAVFAG010000033.1:0-3613 GCA_034002585.1 Paludibacter sp. | reverse complement strand
TGGGATCGTGGAATTGCCATGGACGACAACTACATTTACATTGCCCGTGGTAACAAACACATTCAGCACGAAGGCGATGCAGTACCGGTTTATCCTGCATATGGAGTAATAGCCATTAAGATTTCCGACAAATCGGCACGCCTGCTCGACCGGACCGGAATGTACACAGTTGCAGAAACCAATCGGGGAGCACACGGAACAACCGATGTAAATGTAATTGGCGGAAAAATCGTAGCATGTAACCTTGCCAACGCAGCCAACAATGTTTTGAAAGTTTTCGTTTGGAACGATGTAAACTCTGCCCCGAGCCTTTTATTCTCGTACAATGTAGGTGCAGCCCCAAATCCTCGTTTGGGTGATAAATTTACGTTTGAAGGCGATTTAACCAATGGCAAAATTCGTTTCTTCGATTACAATGCCAACAATCGCTACTACGAATTCACCATCACAGGCGGCGTTGTAAATACCACTCCAACTATCGTAACCGTGCCCGGCATTTTAGTTCCTGCAACAGGATCAACTGCGGGAGCTATTTATCGATATAGTGCAACTGAATATTTATTCTCAGGAACCGGCAAGCAGGCCACAGTATTTAATCCTGCTACACAAACCGTTACCTATGCTACCGATGGAGCAGTATTCCCATCCAGTCAGGTAGGCGATGCCTTCTTCAGCTTCAACGATAAGAAATACCTGGCTTACCTGTTTGCAACAGATAGTTTCAAACGCTGGGTTTTGCGTATTCGTCCGCTGGATTATCCAACCCTTGCCGAAAGTCTGGAGAAGATTTCCAACAAAGCTACCGACATCAACCTTTCCGGACCGGCACTGGCCGACGTTGCCAATATCACCAATGGAAATGGCACTGGAAAAATTTATGTACATACCACTTCAGGCGGGGTGACTTATCTTGTTGCAGTAGCCAGCAATCAGGGTATCAGTCTGCTGAAAGTAGAATAAACACTGATTTATTTTTCACCGGTCCGGAAGCACACCTGTTTTCGGACCGGTATTTACACTAATAACTACTCATCACCCGTATGCGACAACTTCTTTTTTCTCTTATACTTCTGACAATCTTCTCTTCCTGCGACAAAGGATCATCTGAAAACCGGATTTTACAAGTTGCTGTGAAAGAAGACCCCAATGCCGCCATCGAAATAGACTCCATCAACGATGAAGTTCATATTGCCATCAACAAAACTCTTTCGCTGAATGCCCTGACCCTGAATTTTGCAGTCTCTCCCGGGGCACGAATTACACCGGCATCGGGCGTTGTACAGAATTTCACGGCTCCGGTCGATTACACCGTTACAGCCGAAAACGGGGATCAACGGGTGTACACCATTACCATTAACAACCTTTCCGACGAGAAACGAATTTTCCGTGCTTCTATCCCAGCGCTTTTCCTGGATGGAACCGGTATCATAACAGCCAATCAGGTTCGTTTTACAGTACCTTTTGGAACCGATTTATCGAACCTCACCATTCAGGCCACTCTTTCTGAAGGAGCTACCGCAACTCCTGCATTCGGAGTTCCCAATAATTACACTTCACCGGTGGTGCATACCATCACAGCCGCCAACGGAACCAAAACAAATTACACCGTTACTGTGGAGCATGCCGCTCAGGAAACCGGCGTGAGAGCAGTTTGGGTAACTAATGTGGCCAGCGAAGTCCTTTTTTCAGAAGCCAATCTCACCGCTATGGTCGATCAACTGGCAGCGTTGAACTTCAACACCATCTGCGTAGCTACCTATAATAAAAGCCAGACACTTTTCCCCAGCCAAACCCTTGCCAATGTGTTGGGCATTACACCGGCACAAACCGTTATCGACGGAGCCGGATGGGGCGATGTGCTGGGTAAATTAATCGAAAAAGCACATGCTAAAGGAATCAAGGTCATTGCCTGGTTCGAATATGGTTTTGCATCGCATTATGCCGGTCAGCCGCAACCACTTACCGACAAAAAACCGCAATGGATAAGTCGCCAGCAGGATGGCACCCAAACGGTGAAAAACAACTTTTACTGGATGAATGGATTTCATCCCGAAGTGCAGCAGTTCATGACCGACATGATCGTGGAATGTGTCACGAAATATCCCGGCCTGGATGGCATTCAGGGTGATGACCGACTACCGGCGCTTCCTTCCCATGCCGGATACGACGATTTCACCAAACAACTTTATAAAACCGAAACAGGCAGGGATGTTCCCTCCTCGCCTACCGAAACTCAGTTCATGAACTGGAAAGTGGGAAAAATGACATCCTATGCCACATCGCTTTACAACGCCGTGAAAGCCGCCCGCTCTACCTGCCTGGTTACGTGGGCCCCAAGTGCAAGGGGCTGGAGTCGCGATAACTACCTGCAGGACTGGCCACAATGGGTGGCCAATGGCAAAGCTGACTGGGTATCGCCCCAGCAATACCGAAACGAATCGCAGGGTTTAACATCCTATACTTCACTGATAGATGGTGATTTATCCGCTGTATTCAATACCGAAGCCCTGCGAAAAAAATATGTACCTGGAATGCTCGTTCGCAATGGAGGTTACCTACCAACCGACGCCTTCCTGGCTAAGATGATGCAGTACAACCGGTCGAAAGGCGTTTACAGCGAATCGACCTGGTTTTACGAGGGAGTGGTACCTAAACAAGCGGTGTACAAAGCCCTTTATCCCGGAAAAGCAATTTTCCCGGGACTAAACTAATGTTCAACATACCGGAATACCTGGAAATCAATTTTTCAGAATCATCAACCTGATTTAAATTGAGTTCTTCGAACCGGATAGATTTAACTCATGATTCACTACAAACGATCTAAAATACAGTTTCTGTGGTTACTCCTTTCTATGTCGTTTCTTTCCTGCAAAGAAGCCGACGAGACCAATCTTCCCGTAAACGAGCCCGGCAATTTTAAAGCTGAAATCAAAGAAGGAGAGGTAGAGCTCAGCTGGACAGCCGCTTCAGGTGCCATTGATGGTTACACGATAGAACGAAAGCACAACAAGGGCGATTTTTCCATCCTTTCCACAGTAAATAAAAACACCCTGAGCTTTACCGATACCAATCCGATAGCCGGAACACTTACCTACCGGTTGTATGCCACCCGCAATGGGTTGATGTCGGCAGCGCTCGACCAACAGGTTAACTACGTTCAATTGCCTGCAAATCCCCCGGCTATTCAACTCGAATGGAAAACGATGAATGCAGTAAATTCAACATTACCCGCAGAAATCAGGGCGTATGAAACCAACTCGCAACTCAACGGAAGAAATTTCAAAGCCTGGTATGTGATTGCCGACCTTTCGACAGGGAATATTGAATTAAAAACGGTAATGTCATCCACTGCCCGTAAACCATCGGCACATAGTACTGCCTTGTCGTCGGAAACAGTGTATGCCATAACCAACGGTGGATACTTTGGCTACAACGGCTCAACAGCTGTTTCCTACAGTCTGGTGATCGACAGGGGACAAAAGCTGGCCGATAACATCGCAGCGCTAACCCGTGGTGGTATTAGTTATTATGTTACCCGTGGAGTATTTGGAGTTACACAACAGCAACAACCGCTTATCAAATGGGTATTTGGAAATTCGGCTTACGACATTCC
>JAVFAG010000032.1:9709-30567 GCA_034002585.1 Paludibacter sp. | reverse complement strand
TTATCCTAATGAAAACGTATTAATCAATTTCGATAAAATCACTTCTCCAATGATCAATCAACAAAATGGAAATGATCGCTGAAGAAAACCTCCATTTCTCCATCTGAATCACTTCCCGCCGGCTGATTTGAACTAATTCTCCCAAATCCTGCATTTCAACACCCTTCGGTATAACGCTTGAAATTATCCAGAATCGACTGCCAACCTGCACGTTGTAACTCTACAGAATTCTCTGTTTCGGCATCAAATGTAATGATTACCTGAGTTCCGGTTTCCAGGGCTGAAAACTGAACCTCCACTTTCCGACCGCCCATGCTATAAATAAATGATTTGCCGGGCTCGATGGACTCATACACGGCTTCCAGATCGAATCCGAAACTGCCATCCTTTGCTTCCATCCGTGCTACATACCGACCTCCGATGCGCATATCGTTGGTTGCCCACGGACATTGCCAGTCATCGCTCGCAAAATTCCAGTTGGTAATATGCTCTGGTTGGGTATAATAGGCCCATACCTTTTCGGCGGGAGCCTGAACAGTGGCCTGTATCGTAATTTTTACTGCTTCCATTTTGATTAATTTATACGGTATTTCAATTCAATTAAACAAAAGAAGATGGAGAATGTTCGAAGGAAAGCTGTATGAAACTATTAAACCGGAATCAACCAGGCCGCAATGATATGGGAAATCAATCCGAGCAATACAAAAACATGGAAAACGGCGTGAATAAACTCACGTTTGGCAAGTGCATAAAAAAATGCTCCTGCAATATAAAACACACCACCGATACCCAGCCAATAAAGCGATCCAAGTGCATCTTTAATCAGTGCAACTTCTATCATCGGTTTTAACGCAACGAAAGCCACCATACCCATCAGTACATACGAAGCTGTTTTGAGGTGGCTATTTGCTTTGAGTCCGCGAAAATTAAATCCTATTCCAACTAAGGCTATCAGCCAGATAAGGGCAAATAAACCCCATCCCCAATAACCTTCGTTACGAATCAAAATCAGGGTAAAGGGCGAGTAACTGGAGGCGATGAGCAGGTAAATGCTGGCATGATCCAGGTATCGCAACTGTATTTTACGTTCGGGGTTCTGTATGTAATGATAAATAGTCGACGACGACATGCACACCATCATTCCAAATCCGAAGATGGAATAAGCGACAACGGCCCATCCATTTTCCGCATTTACCGACCTGATTATCAGTAAAACTGTGGCAACGGCCGCAATCAGCACTCCGAATGCATGCGTCAGGTAATTGGCTTTTTCTTCCCGCTTGCTATAAACTTTTAAATTTCCCATACATTTCTAATCGAAAAATCAATTGATTGACATATCCCACTCACCTATGAATCAGGATAAACACTAAAACACCTATAATGCTCTGTACTTACACGCTATCAGATGATCGTTAACAAAACCCGTAGCCTGCAAATGCGCGTAACAAATGGTGGTTCCGAAAAATTTGAACCCGCGTTTTTTCATATCCTTACTCATGGCATCGGATTCGGGTGAAAATGCGGGTAGTTGACTCAGGGTGTGAAAGGTATTTACAATCGGTTTCTGATCTGGTAAAAACGACAGTGTATAGTTGTAAAAACTGCCAAACTCCTGTTGGATGGCCAGAAACTGTTTTGCGTTGGTAATGGTTGATTTTATCTTTAGGCGGTTCCGAACGATACCCTCAAATTGCATCAGGCGCTCAACGTCATCTTCGGTGAATTGTGCCACCTGCCAGGCATCGAAATTGCAAAATGCGCTGCGGTAACCTTCCCTTTTTCTGAGAATAGTGATCCAGCTCAGCCCGGCCTGGGCACTCTCGAGCACCAGAAACTCAAACAATACCTTGTCGTCGGTTACCAACCGGCCCCATTCTTCGTCGTGGTACTTAACATACAGCGGGTCGTTTCCACACCAACCGCATCGGCCGTTTACTAAATCCTGTTTATTCATATCAATATTGAAAATTCTTCAATTCAACTTTATTTGTATTGCAATGCACGCCTCATTCATGCGACAGCAAAAATACTCTTTATACGGGGATATGCAATGAGAAATTATGAGATTGTTAAGTACGTAACTTTCATTATCTTTGCCACATAAAATATTTTTTGCTTTAAAGTTAAACCTGTAAATACAGAATATTATGGAACACGAATTTAAGTACGACGAGCAAAACGAAGTAGCAGTATTAAGTTCTAATGCTGATTTGAAATTTATTGATGTGGAACCATTATACAACAGATTAAAAGATATTCTGGAAGATAAGAAGTACCGGCAGTTGATTTCTATTATCAGCGATGTATATGTAGTTGAAAACAGAGAAACAAGGGAAGCACTTGCTGAGGCTTTAAGCAAACTGAATCTGACAGAAGTAGCTTTTGTAGGAGGTTCGGCTTACAACAGAATAATGGCCAAAATTTTAATTAAAACAGGTATTGTAAAACTGAATGGTGATTTCTTTAAAACCTATGATGAAGCACTGGTTTGGCTGAAAAGCAAAAGAACAAAAAAGTCCTGAAATTCAGGACTTTTTTGTCTTGGTGGAGATTACCGGACTCGAACCGGTCACCTCGACACTGCCAGTGTCGCGCTCTAGCCAGATGAGCTAAACCCCCGTGTTTTGATTTTGAAATTGCGGTGCAAAGATAAGCAAGTTTTGGAAATTATCACTACTTTTGTGTAAAAAATTTAACGTCCGATTCATGTATATCCTCAATATAACCTTTCTGGTAGCTGAGCCGCTGATTTCCACCTGGCAGGAATGGGTTCGCCGACAGCTTATTCCTTCGATGACCAACACCGGAGTATTCAGTCAGCCCCAACTGGCCCGCGTGCTTTCGGCAGAACAATCAGATGGGGTGTCGTATGCTCTTCAATTCCAAACTGCTTCAGTTGACACCATCGACGAATGGCTTACCGACAATGGGAACAGCCTTCAACAACAATGTACTGTCCGTTTCGGAACCAATGTTTTGTTTTTTGCCACTACGCTGGAGGTATTGTAATGAACACAAACTACTGCCGGGTTGAAATACCAGAACTTTCAATATCATGAAGGGAGAAGTTACCATATTGGGCATCGACCCAGGTACAACCATTATGGGTTACGGTTTGATTCATGTGAAGGATAATAAGGTGCAACTACTCGCAATGGGGGTGCTTGATTTGAAGAAATATAAGGATCATTATACCAAGCTGCAACGGATTTTCAGTCGTACACTTTCGTTGATTGATGAATTCAAACCCGATACGCTGGCCATTGAAGCTCCCTTTTTCGGGAAAAACGTTCAATCGATGCTGAAACTTGGTCGGGCACAGGGCGTGGCGATGTCGGCCGCCTTGTACCGCAACGTGCCTATCACCGAATACGCACCCCTGAAGATTAAAATGGCCATTACCGGAAGTGGAAGTGCGTCGAAAGAGCAGGTAGCCGATATGTTGCGGCGGTTTTTAAATATTCCTGTTGAACAGATGCTCCCTCAACTCGATGCCACCGATGGTCTGGCAGCAGCATATTGTCATTACCTGCAGATGGGCCGACCTACCGGAGGAAGCGAATACAAGGGATGGAAGGATTTTGCAGCCAAAAACGCGACAAGGGTACGGGAAACCAGGAAAAAGACATCGGAAGACGACTTACCTTGAATTTCCCGACATTCCGCCCATATTCATACCCGAGCCAGACATACCACCCGAATTCATACGGGAACCCGGGAATCCACCCGAATTTCCACCACCTGATGTCGAACGGGTTCCTGTTGTACCTTCCTTATCACTGGCAGCCTTTTTCTCCTTTTTCAACTTATCAAGCTCATCAGGTTTGCGGTATCTGTCGGATGTCGATTTGTAATCCCAACTTTCCTCAAGCTCCCAATTTGCCTTCAAACTCAGTTTTTTGCTGTAATAATACACTGGTTCAGGGAAACGTCGCAGGAGTACATCACCGGTATCCCAAACACCATTTTGATTTACATCCACAAAAAGCTTCACGAAAAAGTCGCCGGGAGTAAGGTACTCAAACACATTCCCTTTCGGATTAGCAGTTTGCTCCCGGATGATTACTTCCTTTGCATCTATAAGTTGTAACACCACCAGCGAATCAAAAGGTTCAATTTTCACCTTTAGCGTCGCATAATCCTCGGGAGCTTTCACCTTGAAACTGTTTTTCCAGGCTTTGGAGTGTACCGAATAAATACTGATAAATGCAGCAGAGTCAGTTTCAATCTCATAACTCTCTCCGGACTTCCATTTGTACTTCAGCGAATACTGTAAACCTGCCGAATCGAGTTTTTGCAAACTATATAGTAAAGGCACAATCAGCGAATCGACTTTTTGCTGCAGTCGTATCAGGCTTGTATCAGCTTTCAGCACTGGCTGTTCAAATTTAAACAGGATATCCTTGTAAATATCAAACGACGAAGCAACATTCGATGTGAAATTGAGTACCGGAGGAGGTGAAGCCGTTCGTGACGCAGGTGGACGTCTGAAAGCCAGTGTTAAGGTATCCGTTTGAGGAATCAGGTTGAACAGCGAATCGGTTTTCAGATAATCCACCTGAAGCTTTAGTGTATCTTTCGCATAAACCAGTGAATCGGCAATCCACCAGTTCAGCGTATCGAGGCTGGCATTGGACTGCAAAAGCAAGCGGGCACTGGAATCGAAATTCAGTGGTTTAAGTACTGGTAGTGAATCCTGTGCACGATTGAAAATCATTGAGAAGGAGTGTAGCAAACGACGCTCGGCCTTCACCAGGTATTGGCGTTTCTTATTTTCCTTAAACAAGCTGAGGACTAAGGTATCGGGATGATAGGTCACCGTTCGGGCTATTTTTACCGTATCAATAGTCACAGAATCTGTCCATACTGTATCCCGGCGTTCAATTGACTTCACAGTGGGAACGATAGTGTCGTTAAGAAAAGCAACAGCCTCACCGGTTTGATAGGAAAAATCGCGATTGGTATCTCCCAACGCGTAAATCCGATAACGACCGGCTTTTACGTTTTTAATTGTAAATCGTCCTTCTGCATCGGTTTTTGTTACCCTGACAAACTTATCATTATACACAGCGGAATCGCCCATACTGGCATGCAGTCCGACAAAGATGCCGGCAACAGGGTCGAGATTTACTGCATCAAACAGCTTTCCGGAAACCTGCAAGGTATCAATTTCGTTGCCTGTAGAAAAAGCAAACTGATAGTTTTCCAGTGGATTTTTCTCATTTAAGTCGACTATGGCATTTCCAAAAAACAGACTATAGGTTGTGCTGTCGATTAAGTCATCCTCAATATTGACTGAAAGAACCCGGCCATTTGCGCGCACCACAGGCTGGGTTTTCTGAGGGGGCGAGATTATGAAATTCTCGTTCACCTTGTCGAGTGAGATATTTTCATCAAAATAAACCAATATCTCCTTTTTCGTATAATTAACCGCACCATTCAGGGGTACCGAACGAAGCACTACAGGAGGAATCGAATCTTTAGGCCCACCGGTTGGTCCGGCAGAACGGTTGGCACACGAAACCATCAGTACAAGGAGGATAATTCCAGTGATATATTTCAGGTAATTCATTCTTATTTACTTTTCCTTTTTAACCACTTGTAAGCACTATATGCCCTATCCGGCAGCGCAAACAATTTTTGGGTTCACAATATTTTCGATACAATTGAAGCAAGGCCTGCGAATCGACAGCAGAATGCACATCGGCTCCGGCTTTCTTCCAATTGCGGATTATCACATTATTCTCAGCCGGAAGCTGTTCAACAATTTCCAGCACTCTTTCCTTCATTCCAAAATCGCCCTGGTAGTCGGCATAACTGAACACCACAGGTACCACAGCATTAATAATCAGGCACATCAACGAACCTTCACCGGGCTTGCTACGTTCTTTACTTTTATATACACCCGCCACAAGATGATGCTTCCAGTAGGTCGAAACCTCAGCTTTACCAAGCAGTTCAATCCATGCGTCAAGAGCAATATTTTCCGTTACATCGTTAAACAAACTGACATTTTCGACCATCATGGCTGCCAGTTGAGCAATCCTGATTTCAGGGAAGTTCTCGGGTCGCAACCTAAGCCATCGCCACAATGAAGCAGGCATGGGTACTAAGTCGAATTTTCGTTGCAAAAAGCGGTACTCCACCGCCAGCTCCTCTAAATATTCATCTTCAGGATACTTGTGACAGGCTTTGAACAACAAGCCCGACTGGCCAAGCAGCAATGCTTCCATCTGTAGAACCGACGACCGGCATTTTTGAACAACCGACCAGGGCACCGAAGCCGAAAGCATTTCGAAGGCAGCACTGTTCACCGAAAAGCCAAATCCACGTGCCAGCATCCTGAAAAAAACCTCTTCAAAATGAAAATTCGTTTTCAGCAACAGGTCACGAATGCCGTCAATCTTCTGCGATAGTCTTTCGTATAGCAATGCATTTTTCCAGCTTTCCCACTGCAGTGCTTTCACCTGCTGCAGGTGTTCAACACAGGGCAACCATTTGTGGCTGTGTATCAGCTCGTCGAAACGCTTTTCGATCGACTCCGGAAATTTAAGTTCCAACTGCGGCAACCTCCTTCTTCCGTTGATATACACTTCCTGATCGGCTTTTAACACCACATGCAGTATAACACTGGCATAGTTTTCATCGGCATGGTGATTGTGCCGGTACCAGTCGGAAGCAAAAATATGAATCTCGACATTTCCTGCCCAGATAGTGGGTCCGATTTGCACTTTGGCATTAAAAAAATCGGGACCTCCATCGGTATTCAATCGTCCGACATCAATTACTTTCACCGGATGACCGGTAGTCGTGACCATACCATGCGGCACAAACAACTTGTGCTGCCATACATACTGTAAAACAGACTCTTTCATAATCAGGTAACATTCAGGTTAATACTCTTATAGCAATCCGGAGCTACAGCCCTCCTTATTCCAGTAGCCAAGCAGTGGACGCAGCCAGTCGGGAACCTGCAACATCCTTTTATTACATACGTACCCGTTGAGAAAATTTCTCAAATTCAGGCATGTATTTTTGCACAAGTTCCGCTTGTTTATTTTGATCGGCAATACTTAACACATGGTTTAGCAATCCGAAGTTTTCACCAATGCGGCGTTCAACACTTTTACGCTGAGCTCCCGACAGACGGAAGTACCAGGTCATGTTTTCGATGCAATCGGTGGCAATAAATTCAATGATTTCATTGGCCTTTTCAGCTTCTCCTATGGCATAGTAACTTTCGGCCAGCATGGCGGATGTTACGTCGTGACGAACCTGGTTGGCCGGTAATACTTCCATAGAGAAGTCCAGCACTTTTTTGGCACGTGAAGTATCGTTTTGAGCAACCAGGGCTGTAGCCAGCTGAGCAAACATCATACGGTGGGTACGACACAGCCGGAGAATAGTTTCGTCGAGATACACCTTTGGATCGGCCACATTACCCCATTTGAATTTGTTCATCATGTTATCGTACATCTTCTCTACATTCACGCGGGGTCCCTGACCATTGGAACTTACAGGTACAATCTGATATGCCAGTCCGGTAAGTTCGAAATAATCCTTCAAATCGAGGTAGTAATCATCCCCAACGGTCACTGCGAAATACATCGGTCGTTTCCACTGATTGGTATTCAACATATCGATAATCATCAATTCACTTTTAGTGAGTCGCGTTTTCGAAAGGTTAATATTCACCTGATCCACAATTTGATTGAAAGCACTGGAATCCACCAGGCCCGATTTAATCACTTCTTCCTTATTCACAGGCACAAAGAGCTGACGGGAGGGAATAACACTTTCTCCGTCAATTTTTATTTCCGGATCATGTAATACACGGAAAGCCGTCGCAACATCGAGTGGCCGTTTTTCAATTTCACGTACTGAAACTACTTCGTTGGTTCCTACAATGTATTGCTGAGGAGTCCACGAGATAGGCAGTGGTGCCGATTCGTAAGCTTCACGGCGCATCTGATCAATGTACCAATCGGTTTGGAGATAGCTCAGGTTACATACCCTCACATCGGTACGCTGACCTTCCACTTCCTGGTTGTACCAGAGCGGGAAAGTATCGTTATCACCATTGGAGAAAATTATTGCATCTTTTTCGGTCGACACCAGGTAGTTGTAACCAAAGTCGCGGGCCGCAAAACGGTTACTGCGGTCGTGATCGTCCCAGTTTTCGGCAGCCATAAGCGCGGGAACTCCCAGCGATACTATACTCACTACTACAGCGAGAACCGATTCGGGCAGGTATTTCTTTGCAAACTGAATAATGCCCAACACACCCAGTCCAATCCAGATACTAAATGCATAGAACGAACCAGCGTAGGCATAGTCACGCTCGCGGGGCTGATAGGGCGTTTGATTAAGGTACAACACGATGGCGATACCTGTCAGGAAGAACAACAACATGGTCACCCAGAAGGTATGTTTTCCTTCTTTTCCGTTGTATGCAAGAAAAAGAATACCCAGAATCCCCAATAACAGCGGCAACATATAGTACTTGTTGCGGCCTTTATTATCCCTGAGTTCAGATGGCAGTTCGGTTTGATCACCTACAAGTGCTTTATCAATGAAATTTATACCGGTAATCCAGTTACCCCTATCAATTTCGCCATGACCCTGAATATCGTTCTGCCGGCCGCTGAAATTCCACATAAAATAGCGGAAGTACATAAAGTTCAGCTGATAGTTAAAGAAGAAGCGAAGATTTTCAGTGAAAGTAGGTACATATTCGGTACGCTGTTGTCCGCAATAATCAAAGCGAACGCGTTTTCCTTTCACATCTCCCCATGCTTTATAAGCGCTAACATGATGTTCCTGTGAGCTGTACATACGGGGGAAAAGCATCATAAACCGATCGTCCATCACATAATCCATCTTGTTTCCGGTAACAACATATCGGTCTTTTTGATCCTCTGATGTTTTGGGTTCCGGAGAATACTGGGGATCACCTGTTTCGAAAATCGGAATACAGGTATTCCCTTCGATGCGCAGTTTAACAGGAGCATTGTAGGTCTGACCATAGAAAAGAGGACGGTCGCCATACTGCTCACGGTTAAGGTAATATTTCAAAGAAAAAACATTATCCGGCGAGTTCTGATCCATCGGAGGATTGGCAGCAGAGCGGATAACGATAACGGTGTAGGAAGAATAACCAATTAAAATCACGGTTATCATCATAATGGTAGTATTCAGCCAGCGGGCATCCACTTTGGCTTTAAACTTCAGCAGCAGGTAAGCCAGTGCAGCTATCAGCACAATTCCCAGCAGGAAATGGGTACCGAAGAACGGAATGCCAACAATCGTTACAGCTGCCAAGAATGCAATAATCATCCGGGTATAATTTTTCTGTTGAGCCGTTTCTATAATCGCCCAAACGAGAATAGCCAGTGTGAGAATGATGTAAGCAAACATCCCGCAATTGAAGCTCATTCCAAAGCTATTTACGAAAAGTAATTCGAAGCGACTGGCCATTTCAACAAAACCCGGAATGATGCCATACAACACTGCACCCAGAATAACCACAGCAACCAGCATGGCACGCACCACACCCCAGGCAGTAACCTTTGAATAATTACGGAAGTAATACACAAGTACGATGGCCGGAATGGCAAGCAGGTTCAGCAAGTGGACGCCAATAGAAATACCCATCAGGTAGGCGATAAAAATCAACCAACGGTCGGAACCGGGCTGATCGGCCACATCTTCCCATTTCAAAATAGCCCAGAAAACGACAGCAGTAAAGAGTGAAGAATAGGCGTAAACTTCTCCTTCGACGGCTGAGAACCAAAAGGTATCAGAAAACGTATAGGCCAACGCTCCCACCATACCGGCGCCGAGGATACCCACAATGCGTGCAAAGGTAACATCTTCCTCTTTACGCATGATAATTCGCCGGGCAAGGTGAGTAATAGTCCAGAAAAGAAACAGAATGGTAAACGCACTGGCAAGCGCCGAAAGGGCATTGACCATCATAGCCACCTGAGTGCTATCGGAAGCAAACAGGGAGAAGAAGCGACCGGTAAGCATAAAAAACGGAGCTCCGGGGGGATGGCCCACGTCCAACTTATAAGCTGATGAAATGAATTCGCCACAGTCCCAGAAACTGGCGGTAGGTTCCATGGTGGTAAGGTAAGTAGCCGCTGCGATAGCAAACGCGATCCAGCCAAAGAGATTGTTCAGAAATCGAAATCGTTTCATGTGTAACTAATTGATGTTTAATACTTCTATGAGCTTCGCAGTTGAGAATATTCCCATTTGAACAGAGGAAATTACAGACCTGCACGACTCTATTTTTACTTTGAAAAATAGCGGAACTAATCTGATTAAGGATTACCGCTCTGAAACAGCATGAATGCTCAAAAAAATTGCTCAAAGATAAGAAGAAAAATCAGTTTGACAGGATAAAAAATTGTATATTTGTAAAATTTCACAAACTAAATCCAATGCTTAGAATCACTTCATTTTCAGAGCTCACGCTACATCTACAGAAAATCAGTGCACGAAAACGACTGGTTGTTGTTAACCCATCCGATTCGCACACCTTCGGGGCCATCCTGCAGGCAGTGGATGCCGGTTTGGTCAGTGCTCAACTGCTCGGTAATCCCGACGATTTCGACATGCAGTTGATTAATACACACGAACAGTTGCAACTCATTGAATGCAAAGATGTGTACGAAGCCTCGGAACGCGCTGTTGAGATGGTGAAGAACGGCGATGGCGACATTCTGATGAAAGGTCTTGTAAACACTGATGTACTGCTGAAAGCCATTCTCAACAAAGAAAAAGGCATCGTTCCCTATGGACAGGTAGTAACATTTATCGCAGCCATGGAGATCCCTTCGTACAATAAGCTTATTTTCATGAGCGACCCTGCGGTAATCCCGGCACCTAACCTTCGCCAGCGTACGGCCATGATTGATTATGCCATCGCTATGACCCATAATTTTGGCATCACCCATCCCAAAATTGCACTGCTGCATGGTACCGAAAAGATGAATCCCAAGCTGAACTTCATGGATGATTACAAACAGATCATGGACGAGGTGAAGCAGGGAAAATTCGGGGATGCTGTCATCGATGGTCCACTGGATATATTTCTGGCCCTTAATCCATCCTTTGGGGCAGTTAAGAATATAGAAAGCCCTATTCATGGCGATGCTGATGTAGTGATATTTCCGGGATTCGAAGCCGCAAATGTGTTTTACAAAACCGTCATCACTTTTGCCAACGCACGTGTGGGCGGCATTCTTTTTGGCACCGATAAGCCGGTGGTGATGACTTCCCGCAGCGATTCGGCCGACTCGAAATTCAACAGCATCGCCCTTGCCTGTCTGGGTTTTGATTAACCTGCCCATCCCTCGCGATCGAGATTACGATAATTAATTGCTTCTGCCAGATGGTAAGCACGGATAGCCGCCGACTCCTCCAGATCGGCAATGGTTCGTGCAACCTTCAGGATACGATCGTAGGCACGAGCCGAAAGATTCAGCCGTCGCATGGCATTTTTCAATAATTCAGCACCGGCTTTATCTAAGACTGAAAAACGACGCAACTGGCGGCCCGACATCTGAGCGTTGCAGTATACGCCCTCACAATTGCTAAACCGTTCTTCCTGAATAGCTCTGGCACGAATCACGCGTGCACGAATCTGCTCACTTGATTCAGCATCGCGGTGCTCGGCCAGTTTTTCAACCGGTACTGGAACAATTTCGATCTGAAGATCAATTCTATCGAGCAAAGGACCTGAAATCCGGTTCAGGTATTTCTGGACGGCACCGGGAGCACACAGGCATTCCTTTTCGGGATGATTGTAAAACCCACAGGGACAGGGATTCATCGATGCCACCAGCATGAAGCTGGCAGGATATTCGAGACTGTAACGGGCTCTGGAGATTTGAATTTTGCGCTCTTCGAGGGGCTGACGCATCACTTCCAGTACCGATCGTTTGAACTCCGGCAATTCATCCAGAAACAACACCCCATTGTGTGCCAGTGAAATCTCGCCCGGTTGAGGCGTATGGCCCCCTCCAACCAGTGAAATATCAGAACTCGTATGGTGCGGACTTCGAAACGGTCGCTGTAAAACCAATGCTGTATTGCTCTCAATTGCTCCTGCTACCGAGTGTATTTTGGTTGTTTCGATTGCTTCCTGAATGCTCAGCGGAGGCATGATAGTTGGCAGTCGACGGGCCATCATTGATTTACCGGCTCCTGGTGGCCCGATTAGAAGAATATTGTGAGAGCCAGCCGCAGCTATCTCCAGTGCGCGTTTCACACTTTCCTGACCTCTTACTTCCGAAAAATCAATGAGAGAATTCGTATAGTCCTGAGTGAGCAATGCCTGTTTATCCAGGCTTACAGGCTTACAAGATGAAAGTCCGTTAAAAAAAAGAATCACATCGGAGAGAGCCGGCATCCCGTAAACATCGAGACCTTCGACCACTGCTGCTTCCCGGGCATTCTCCAGCGGAAGCACAATCCCTTTAAAGCCTTCGTCACGAGCTTTGAGGGCAATGGGCAACACACCCCGAATCGGCTTTAAAACACCATCCAGGGATAATTCACCCATCAGCAGGTAACGTTCACACAGTTCGGAACGCACCTGACCCGAAGCAGCCAGTATGCCCATTGCAAGCGGCAAATCATACGCGGAGCCTTCTTTTCGAATATCGGCAGGTGCCATATTGATGACCACCTGCATACGGGGGAGCTTTTTACCACAAAAGCCGAGCGCCGAGGAGATGCGTTCGTGACTTTCTTTTACAGCATTGTCGGGTAATCCTACAATCAGGAAACGAATACCCTGACTAACATTCACTTCGATTGTAACCAGTTGCGCTCCGATGCCCTGAACGGCTGCGCCATAACATTTTACCAGCATAAATATTTCGATAGAAGGTGTAACCGCACAAAAGTACAATTCATCTTCCAACGAAACGAAGCAAAATGTATAAATAAACAGGTCGAAATGTAAAAAACGCTACTTTTTGTAAATTAGTACAGATGCGTAGGCACTCATGCCTTCCATACGACCCACAAAACCCATTTTTTCAGAGGTGGTTGCTTTGATGGAAATCTGTCCGGCATCCACTTTCATCACTTTAGCAAGCGTTGCCTGCATAGCCGGAATATGAGGATTGATTTTAGGTTGCTCGGCACATACTGTACAATCGGCATTACCAAATTCATAGCCCGCGTTACGGAGAATCTCCATTGTACGGCCTAATAAAATCTTGCTATCAATATCTTTATATTCACCGGCAGTATCGGGAAAATGAAAGCCAATATCGCGCAGGTTGGCAGCACCCAGGATAGCATCGCACAGGGCATGAATCAGCACATCGGCATCCGAATGCCCGAGTAAGCCAATGGAGTGATCAATTCTGATCCCCCCAAGCCATAACTCACGACCTTCGGCATAGCGATGAACATCGTAGCCAAAGCCGGTACGAATTGAAAATTCCATTACTTAACGCATCAGGTTTTGCAGTCCGAACAAGTCAAACGACAACGAAAAACGCAGCGTTCCATCCAGCGGATTGGTTTGAGATACAGAAACCACGTAGGCTGCATCGAGCTGGAATACATTTAGTTTAAAGCCGGCACCTGCAGTGAAATATTTACGATTTCCCTTGTACTGGTCTTCGTTGTAATATCCGGCACGCACTGCGAACTGGTTGTTGTACACATATTCCGCACCCACCGACCAGTATATTTCACGTAATTCTTCTTCAAAACCACCCGGCGCATCATTAAACGACGAAATTATTCCCTGAAGAGCCGTCATGTCGTTGTAATAGTTGATATTGTCGGCGGTTTTTGTATAATCTGTTGTAGGCGCCATCAGTTTGTTCGCATCGGCACTGAATGAAATGCGCTGATAATCATCGATTGGGTAGTCAAAAGAAGCTCCCAAACGGATATTAGCCGGAAGAAAACTACTGGAGGCCCCTTCATCGTAACTCACCTTTGAACCTATGTTTGAGATGTTAAGACCAAAGGCAAGATTCGCGTCACCTGTTGAAAGCTGAAGCGGACTGGAATAAAACAATGCCACATCGGCAGCAACAGCAATACCCGGATAGGTTTCGATACCACCACCAGCAAAATTACGGCCATTGCTCAGGTCGGAATAGATAAGACGAAGAGCGGTAGCAGCCGAGAAAGTTTCCGACAGTTTTTGAGAATAGGCTGCATCGAATGCAAATTCATTTGGGAAAGCACTCCCTGCAGAATTGTTTTGCCAGTCGGTAAGAGGCACCTCACCCAGTGAAAAATAACGCAAGGAAGAGCTTACAGCACTTCGGTCGTTGAATTTATAATATCCTGAAAGGTAGGTAAGATTAATATCGTTCACCAACCGACGCAACCAGGGAGTAAATGAAAACGAAAGACCTGCATTACTTTGTGTAAAAACATATTTGGCAGGATTCCAGAATTGCGAATTGACATCGGCGGAGGTAGCCACCCCCAAATCACCCATTGCAGATCCACGTGCTTCGGGAGAGATGGTCAGAGACTGTACTCCTACTGTAACTGGATGATTTTCAGCTTCTGTCTGAGCCATAGTTAACACAGGCAGAACAGTTGCTAATACAATAATAAATGAAAGCTTTTTCATCAGGTTGCTATTTTCAATTTTTTATTTATCCCGCAAAATTAAGTATTTTACGTGACTATACTAACGAAATTTTGAAGATTTATTGTTTAAAACGACTTATTCGGTAAGAATGAATTTATTTAACTTCGACTCAATATATCCTTTTCCGGTGTCGATACTTATTCTGTACAAGTAAACTCCCTTTGGTAATTGTCGACCGAACCCATCACTCACATCCCACTGAATTTCATCGAGGGTCGACTGATTAAAAGTCCATACCCGACGTCCGGAAACATCGAAAACATCAACTTTAGCAGCTATTACTGTTTCAGGTCTGTCGTGTTCAATAACAAAACGGGTGGATGTAGTTACCGGATTCGGATAGTTATACACTTTGAAAATGACTGGTTCAAGGCCTTTAACCACTTCAAAGTCGAGGGTTTGAGTTGTTGAATTATTGAGCATATCCCACACTCTGAATGTCAGTGTGTGTTTGCCCGATTTTAGCGTTGGCAGTTTGAAACGCACCTGACCACGGGTGTAGTCATTTACCGCCGAAGTATAGTGATCATTGAGTGTGTAAATCATACCGGGATCATCGTCGATAATAAGTGTGATATCGTGACCTATACCACTACCTACCTGATTAACACCACTTATATCGGAAACATCTGCAACAAACAGAGGAGTTTCATTGGTCTGATCGCCCGACTGGAAACCAGGAGTATTGAGATACATAGCAACTACTGGTCCATCACTTTCGTAAGCAATTTTTTCATCCGATCCTCCAATCAGGAATCGTTCAAGCATTCCCTGTGCTTCCCGACCATCACTCAGGTCTTCAGCATAAAAATTTATACGGCCCGAACCATAGTTGTATTTAATATCACGGGGAATAACAAAGGTAATTTCAAACTCGCCATTTACAACTTCAGCAATTCCGGAGAAAAGTTTATTAGGACGATCGAAGTAGGTCATGTTACCATTTTTGTCGTTATTCAATGTAACTACCTGCTGTACCTTATCAAAAACATCCGCATACACCTTACCGGTAAAACCAGTTACTTTCGTACCCGACTGGTTAGCAATAATACCTTTGATAGTGGTTACCGACAATGCCCTTAAGGTATCTCTTCCTTCAATATTTTTTCCATTTACCTGCTGAGCAACAACCTGATATTCATCAGGATAATTGAGCCTGACAGAAGGGTCGCCCACCAAAATATACGACAATTTATTGATTTCCGTCCCAAGACTGTTTTTGGCTCTACGCAGCACTTCGCCCAACCGGAGATGCTGGCCATTTTCCTTTAGAAAAAGGAAGTGATTAATCATCCTGTTGATATGCTTATTTTGAGAAGCATATACAGGACGGGCTGCCGAAATCATACCGATTCCTCCGCCCACCGGATTGAGCAACACATGTTCACCAGCCGATACGGTAAGGTTATCAAATTGAAGAAAGTCACAGGTTGCCGCCACCCACAGAGGGAGATTTTGATTCGAAAGTGATTTTACGTCGGCAGTGGAGAGAATTTGTTCGTTGGTCCATCCTGTAGTACCGGCATGTCCCACATAATTCAGAAAGAGCATTCCGTTCCGCAACAGGTTATGAAACTGAGCGCGGGCAACGGGATAGGTTTCACCACTGGCATTTACCGACTGTTGGTATGCATCGAGGTAAATTTTGGTAATCTGATAGGAAGGATGATTACGGGCAATCATTACTGCGACCGAGTCGGCATCCCTCATATGAAGAGCTCCGTCGCCATCATCCGCCAGATAGCAAAGCTGATTTTTCCACATGCCCTTTCGGGTATTTTGCATGTAACCGATGGTTTTATTCACCACATCGGTAGCTTCCTGCTGATTGGTAACAGGGAAACGTCCCACACCAATATCCATTGAGTGAGCATCCACACGATTGCCTTCGTTATCTTCGAGGAAGGTAAAATAATCGTCGCTTACATACGAAAGAGTTTCGGAAAGAGAATGCTCGGTTTGATAGGTCAGCACAAAACTTTTACCAGTAGATGGCAGAACATTGCGATTGTCGAACGAACCGCGGCCAAACAAAAGGAGACTTTTGGGACGCAGCGATGTATTCCCTGCCTCGTTCGCACGATTGTAAAACATTTTCATGACCCAGCGATAGGCAGTTGCATCGGGCGTTCCCGACGAAAATTCGTTGTAAACCTGTTCAGTGGTAACCACACTCACCTTGACTTCTCCCCTGGCATTGTGTGCATCGGCAAGTCGCCGTGCCTGCTGCAGAAAATCGGGATGTGTAATAATTAACATATCAAGTGCACTCAGACCATGCAGATTTTGATTAGGCACAACACCAACAGTTTCAGGTTTCGGAAAGGTGGAAGCTGCTGAAACATCTACCGCAGCAAAAACACGCATCGACCTGGCCGAGGAGGTATACACCAACTCATTCCCGGTACGGCTAGCACTCATGCGGGTAGTATTTACAGGATCGGTAATATCCCACACCTGCAGATTAGCAGGAGCTTCGCTGATACGGTACCGATTAAATGATTCAGTACCCAGAAAATCGGTATTCTGAATCCGCATCCAGGATTGAACAAATTTAAGATTCCTGCGGGCATTCACAGACAGGTAGTTGAGATATCCCTTGCCGGTAGGAACAGTGCGTGTGTATGTCAACTTAAAATCAAGGGCATCAGCAGCAGGATCAAAGGTAAAAACACCATTTGCATCGCGTCCCTTTTCATAATTATCATTTTTACTCCGCATCGAAACCTGTAAACGTTTTTCCTGTCCACCGCCAAGTGTAAGTCTGAAATCGGATATCTCCGATGAATTGGCAGCTACATCCAAACGGACTTTTACAGCGGCAGGTTCCTTGATTACGTTCGGAAATGCAAAGTTGAGGTTTAAACTCAATACTTCGTCAAACCTTTCACCATAAAATTCTTTACCCGAATTGGCAAGAGATTGAAGATCCTTTTCGTACACTGCATAATCGGTAAAACTTGTAATCTCATTGATCGTGGCTTCATCACCCGGCAAATCTTCTGTCAGATTGATGGTACGGCCCACACCCGCATCGGAACTCACAAAATAATGACCATGTGTGGCATAATGGTGTTGCTGATGAACAAACATTCCGCGGTTTGCATCGTAACTCCATGAAACCGGTCCCTGTGCGTAAAACAAAATATAATCACCGGCATTGAAAATCCCATCGGAGCCTTTCTCCATGTGAATGGCAATTTCAGGAAGATCGTCGAATTTGGGGATTAAAAAACTCTGGGGCAATAAGGCACCACCATATCCAAAAATCCGTACCGATGCAGGATTGACCCCCATCGTATTGAGATCCTCGTAGGTTAATCGGTAAACACCCGATTCTTTAACCCTGATTTTCACAAATTTACCACTGGAAAGCACCGAATTGGAGGTAAAACTGTGAATACTGGCATTGAGCGATTCAGCTACTACCAGTAGAATTGCCAGTATGCCGGAAAGTATTAAGTTGCGATATTGATTGTTCATTCAGGATAAATCGAAATTACATGCGTAATCTTAACGATAATGGAACCATTTTGTTGTTCGTCTTAGTGTATGATAACATTATTTAATTCGGAAGTCGAACATTTTCTTGTCAAAAATGTATCCTTCCATCCGGTCGCCCGGCTTTACCGGCCCTACTCCGGCAGGTGTTCCGGTGAAAAGAACATCTCCTATTTTAAGGGTAAAAAATTTACTGGTATAAGCAATCAGCTCTTCGATCGGAAAAATCATATCGGCCGAATTGCCACGTTGAACTATGTCACCATTCAAATCAAGGCGAAATTCAATCCGGTGAATATCTCCCAGTTCTTCAACCGGAAGAAATCCTCCTATAACGGCTGAATTGTCAAAAGCCTTGGCCACTTCCCAGGGATGACCGTTGGTTTTCAGTTTACGTTGAAGATCACGGGCTGTAAAGTCCACTCCCAGTCCAATCTCTGTAAAATAACGATGTGCAAAAGCTGGTGCAATATTTTTACCTAACCGGCTGATTTTTATGATTAATTCCGTTTCATAATGCAGATCTTCAGAAAAATCGGGCACATAAAATGGTTTGTTATTTTTAAGGATGGCCGAATCGGGTTTCATAAACACAACAGGCTCAGTGGGATGTTTACTGTTTAACTCTTTGTTGTGTTCGGTATAGTTCTGACCGATAGCGATTATCTTCATAGATGTACTTCTTTAAGAGCGTTCAGCCGGTTAAACATTACTGCAAGATGGGCGTAAATGGAGGTGTTTTGTACAATAATATTTTCAGGAACCACAATGCGGTAAGGCGTAAAATTCCAGATGGCTTTGATGCCACCAGCCACCATAATTTCAGACACTTCCTGTGCTTTTTCAACCGGAACAGTTAAAACACCGATATTAATTCCCGTTTGTTGTTGTAGTTCTTCGAAACGTTCAATATGGTGTATGGGGATGTGATTGATTGAAGTTCCGGCCAGTTGATACTTCACATCGAAGCCGGCAACTATTTGTAAACCAAACTGTTCAAGACCATTATCATGCATCAGTGCTCCTCCCAGACTACCCACACCAAACAGAAATGCCTTGTGAAAATTGGTAAATCCAAGAAATTCTTCGAGCACATCCACCAGTTGTTTTACATCGTATCCCACCCGGGTGCGACCCGAA
This sequence comes from Paludibacter sp., assembly GCA_034002585.1. Lineage (GTDB taxonomy): Bacteria > Bacteroidota > Bacteroidia > Bacteroidales > Paludibacteraceae > Paludibacter. The sequence goes on along the minus strand of JAVFAG010000032.1, from coordinate 11,276 downwards.
ATATTCACATACGAAAGATCCTTGGCGACCATGGAGGCATCCACTGCAATATTCTTAGCAATCTGAGTGGATGATAGATAGAGTTCCCCCTTCTTCAACACCAGTTTGGCAAAAGCCAGGTACCAGGGCAGACGGCGAAGTGTGGGTTCGGGAACGTGAAACTGTATCGTGTTTTTATTCGATGCCATTTAGCCTGAAATTAGATTAGACCCGCAAAAATAATCAAATATTTTAATTAATTTTGCACGTTTAATAATTAAGCATATTTTATGGAGTACAATTTCAGGGCGATAGAACAAAAATGGCAAGCCTGGTGGCGTGAAAACAAAACCTATAAAACCGAAATCGATAACACTAAGCCAAAATTTTATGTACTGGACATGTTTCCCTATCCTTCGGGAGCCGGTTTGCACGTAGGACATCCACTGGGTTATATAGCTTCGGATATTTACAGCCGCTTCAAACGCCAGCAGGGTTTTAATGTACTGCATCCGATGGGATACGATGCTTTTGGATTACCTGCAGAGCAATATGCCATCCAGACGGGGCAGCATCCAGCGGTTACAACTGCCAGAAACATTGCCCGCTACCGTGAACAACTGGATAAAATTGGTTTTTGCTACGATTGGAACCGCGAAATACGGACCTGTGAACCTGATTATTACAAATGGACGCAATGGGCTTTCATCCAAATGTTTAATCACTATTTCGACACACAGGCACAAAAAGCATTACCTGTATCGGAACTGGTGAAGCATTTTGAAAAATGCGGAACAGATGGTATCGCATCACATTGCACTGAAGTTCTCAGCTTTACAGCAGATGAATGGAATGCCTTCTCCGAAAAAGAACAACAGGAAATACTATTAAATTACCGCATTGCTTACCTGGCCGATTTAAAAGTAAACTGGTGTCCCGCACTGGGTACGGTTCTGGCCAATGATGAAGTGAGCGAAGGTGTATCGATTCGGGGTGGCCATCCTGTGGAACAAAAAGTGATGCGCCAGTGGAGTCTGCGCGTTTCGGCCTATGCCAACCGTCTGCTGAATGGCCTCGATACCATTGACTGGACCGAATCGCTGAAGGAAACCCAGAAAAACTGGATTGGTCGAAGCGAAGGGGCCGAAATGAAATTCAGGTTGAAAGATACCAACATCGATATAGATATTTTTACCACACGCGCAGATACTATCTATGGGGTTACCTTTATGGTACTTGCTCCTGAAAGCGAGTTGGTAAAAACATGCACTACCCCTGAACAGGCTTCAGCTGTGGAAGAATACCTCGACTGGACTAAAAAGCGCACCGAGCGTGAACGTCAGGCCGACCGCCGTGTGACAGGTGTGTTTTCAGGAAGTTATGCCATCAATCCGGTTAGCGGCACCGAAATTCCGGTGTGGATTGCAGATTACGTACTGGCCGGCTATGGAACAGGGGCCATCATGGCGGTTCCGGGCCACGACAGCCGCGACTATGCCTTTGCCCGTCACTTCAATCTTCCCATCATTCCATTGATTGAAGGCTGTGATGTATCGGAAGAAAGTTTTGATGCCAAAGAGGGCATTCT